>NZ_JSWE01000146.1 GCF_000815465.1 Candidatus Jidaibacter acanthamoeba
TAAAATGGAAAACCAAAGATGCTATGGGTTATCATAGTTATAAAACAGCTTATAATACCATTCGAGGGATTGAGACAATCAATATGTTATTCAAGGGGCAGCTTTATCACTTACTTAAGAGCTCTGCTATAAATATTAAATACTTTGTTGAAAGGCAATTTAACTTACCTACCCCTGCTTATATTTTCTAAAAAACCTCATAAAATTTTATAACTTCTTCCTTCAATTTTATTCTTTGCAACACAACCAAAAAAATATTGTTTATAGCTAATGACCTTGTTAGTATCTAAAGAGTATGTAATGGTTGAATAATAAAATTTAGGGTTTAAATTCAACATAAGCACAAAATATTTAAAATATAAGGGAGAGAATAATGCAAGCCTCAGGGTTGAATTATATTAACAAAAACTTTTTAGTTAAGATTATTATGGTAATAATGCTGAGTATTTCTGCATTAATGCCTACTAATTCTTATGCACAAGGCGCAGATGATACAAAAATCACCGAAACATTGTGTAATGCCGTTAACCAACTTACAGGTAACATTGGTAGATCGATTGCTATTTTGATAGTTATATCTTTAGCTATCATGCTTTTCTTAGGTAAAGTTACCTGGGGTGTGGCAATTGCAGTTGGAGTCGGTATGGGTATTTTATTCGGAGCACCGGATGTTGTACAGCTTCTCTCCGGGGGCACGGCTTGTAAAGGCTAATTAGTTTTACACAACTCTTAAGAGGCCTTTAGTAAATCTAAAGGCTTTTTTTATTGACTAAACACACAAAGTAACTAATATTGTTTCACAAATTTCAATTGGTTTAAAAAAACAATGGCAAAGAAAAATATAGTACTGATCAAACTTGCGAGCAGTGAAGGTACAGGTTCTTTTTTTGTAAAAAAGAAAAACCCGAAAAAATTGACTAAAAAACTTAATTTTAAAAAATACGATCCTAAATTAAGAAAGCACGTACTCTTTGAAGAGAAAAAACTAAGTAGCTAAGTGAGTGACTCTTCTTCGCTTAGAAAATATCAGTAAAACTTTTAAGCAAGGTGAATCAAGCTTAGGAGTATTAGATGATATTACATTCACTCTTGAAGAAGGTGAGATTATAGCTTTAGTCGGCCCGTCAGGTTCCGGCAAAAGTACTTTTTTATCTATTGCAGGCCTGCTTGAAAACCCGTCTTCGGGCAAGATATATTTTAATGACCAGGATTGCTCTAAAAGCTCTGATAGATTAAGAACTAAAATTCGTCGGGAAAGCCTCGGATTTATTTACCAATTCCATCATTTACTTCCTGAATTTACCGCATTAGAAAATGTGATGATACCCGGAATGCTATTAGACAAAAGCGAGAATGAAGTAAAGGAAGAAGCAATTATACTCTTAGAATCTTTAGGGCTTAAGGAGCGGTTAAGCAGTATGCCTTCCGAGCTTTCAGGCGGAGAACAGCAGAGAGTCGCCATTGCGAGAAGCTTAATTAATAAGCCGCAATTAATACTGGCTGACGAACCTACCGGAAATCTGGATAATGCGAACGCTGAAAAAGTAATTAATATAATTATAAAACAAGCTAGAGAAAGGAAATTATCTGCAATTATCGTTACACATAATGTTGAACTTGCAGGAAAAACTGATAAAGTCATGACTATAAGAGACGGTAAAATTTTTTAATTAAGAGTTAATAGTGACTCAATCAAACAGATTCTATAACCCGCAAAGTGAAGAAAATGAATTAACTTTAAGGCCTAAAAAGCTTAATGAGTTCATTGGCCAGCATGATTTAAAGAAAAATTTATCGATTTTCATAAATGCGACTAAAGCTAGAGGTGAGGCTTTGGATCATGTGCTTTTTTATGGCCCTCCCGGGCTTGGAAAGACCACATTATCGCAAATAATTGCCAATGAGCTGGAAGTGGGCGTGAAGATGTCATCGGGCCCTGTTCTTACTAAATCCGGGGATCTTGCGGCAATCCTTACCAATCTACAAGAAAATGATGTTTTGTTTATTGATGAAATTCACAGGCTTCCCAGCGCAGTTGAAGAAGTTTTATATTCAGCAATGGAAGACTTCTATATTGATATAATTATCGGTGAAGGGCCGGCGGCAAGAGCAGTTAAAATATCTTTGCCGAAATTTACTTTAGTTGGAGCAACGACGAGATTAGGACTACTTACCAATCCTTTAAAAGATAGATTCGGAATACCGCTTAAGTTAGATTTTTATAACCTAGAAGAGTTGGTAAAAGTGGTGGAAAGAGGAGCAGTTTTATATAACATCAATATTGACGTGCAAGCTGCATTTGAACTTGCTAAGCGCTCAAGAGGCACTCCCAGAATTGCTATGAGATTACTGAAAAGAGTTCGGGATTTTGCCGAGCATTTAAAGAGTGCTAAAGTCGGACTTGAAGAAATTAAAGAAACTTTAAACAGCTTAGATATCGATGAATTCGGTTTAGATAAATTAGATAGAAAGTATATAAATTATATTGCTGAAAATTATAAAGGCGGGCCGGTCGGAATTGAAACTATAGCTGCCGGTTTATCGGAAGATAAGGATACATTAGAAGATACCATAGAGCCTTATCTGCTACAGATCGGTTTTTTAGCAAGAACACCTAGAGGAAGAATGTTAACCGAAGCTTGCTTAAAGCATTTAGGTGCTCCCTATCAATCACTTATTCAAAAACAATTAGAGATTTAAAAAATCAAACCAAATAAAAAAGGGATACTTAATATCCCTCTTTTTTAAAAGCCTGTTTATATATTAATTAGTTGCTTTCAACAGATGTATTGGTATCTCCGTGACCGCTTTGTTGGCCTTCCTCGGCAGCAGATTGTGCGGAAGCATGAGATTCGCAGGCAACTGCTTTAGATGCTATGCCTAAAACTAAAGATAAGGTAGCAACTTGTAAAAATGTCATATGATTCTCCGTTTATTAATAACGTTTATATTTATTAACTCCCTCAAGAGTTAAATTAAAATTATATGTAACCGGAACATTAATGGTTTCAGTGTATGCGGAAATTAAAAGGTTTTTTTCCTTTTTGTCCAGAATATTTCTTAAAGAAGAATCAAATTCATTCAAATTGTTGTTAGGAAAATACATATAACTTTCAAACGGTAAAAAGTCAGGGTGCTTAACTTTAAAATGTATACGTGGAGCTTGCTTATCAACAACACCGGGGAATATGGTAAAAAAATTATATTGCCCTAGGTTGTTAGTGATTGCAGTTCCGGTATAGGCAAAGTTTTTATCGATCTTGTTACTTGCCAGAACTATATTGCCTGATGCATCCGCCTGCCAAATTTCAACTACCGCTTCAGCTACCGGTACGCAATTACTATCTAAAATTTTTCCGGTAATATTAATAAATTCACCTTCTGCAAAATCAGGTGAACCTACCTTTTTTCTTAAATTATTATTTTTAATAATTTTCCCTTCAAACGGAGTATCATCCCAAATTGACGGAGTTAACGGGCACTGAGTATTAAACTGTGCATCAAAATTACTATAGGCTTCCTTAGCTATATTTAGCTGTATTAAAAATGCTGCTGCAAATATACAGTAATTAACCTTTAGCATATTTCCACCACCTTTTTTACTAATTGTTCAATTCCCCTAGCTACCCTTGATATTCTTTCATTTCTCATATATGCCGGAGTAGATACTATCTTGTTTTTCTCATCATATACACATGATTCAGTCGGGCAAACTTCTTGCTCGGCTGAAAAGGCAGTAAGCAGATTATTTTCTTCGCCCAAGGTAAGTTTTACTTTATAAGAATCTTTTACTGCTTGAGCTACTACTGCGGGAGCAATGCATATTGCCCCTATCGGTTTTTTATCTCTTATGAAATCATTAATTATATTCTTCACTTCAGGTATGGCTTCCCCCTTCTCGCCTTTTTGTGCAATATCCGCTAAATTTTTAGCCACTCCGTACCCGCCCGGAATAATGAGTGCATTAAAATCTTTACTTTTTAATTTATCCAGAGCGCTAATTTCTCCCCTCGCTATTCTTGCAGCTTCAACTAATAAATTTCTACTTTCATTCATCACGCTCCCATCAAGATGATTAATAACATCATACTGTTTAACATTCGGAGCAAATATCGTTACCTTTACATTATGCTTATCAAGCTCAAGCAGGGTTAGAACGGATTCCCTGATTTCAGAACCATCCTGATGGCCGCATCCGGCTAAAATCATGGCAATTTTTTTCATACATTACCTTTATTAATATTTAAGGAGATTTTGACAATCATTCTTATACTATATAATTTATGTTTAAAAATGAAAATACCGATTATATAATAAAATGATATAGCAAAATGTTTTTTACACTAATTGCATGAGTCAAAAACCTGATAACCCCTCGGATGATAAAAAAACTATCAACAATATGGATTTAGAATCCCTTATTAAATTAATTAATATTGCTTATGACCTTAAAAAGGCTTTCTCAAAAGGAACTGAGGTAGGCTCTCAAGAGATTGTGGTGGATATCAGCTTAATGGCTATGCTATTTGAATATATGGTTCTTAACTTAGACGAAAAGAATATAGATCCTGAACTAATAGAGTTTTTAGAAAAGATTCTAGGAATTAAGAAGAAAAGAAAAAGAAAAAAAGAGCTTGTTAAGGGTGAAGAACAGCAGGAAGAAGATTTAGACTTAGAGCCTGAAGAGACGCAAGAAGTAGAGCTATCCAAGGAAGAAAAAGAAAGACGCTACAGACTTGCAATGTATGAGATATACAAAATATTAAATCCGCGTCAGCTAGCCGGGGAAACTTCATTAGAAAACTTTGTAAATAACGTTAAAACCAGAGGAGTGGAAGAAGCTATGAAATATGAGGGGGCGGAACATGCAAAAAACTTTAATAGTAATGAATTAGAAAACCTGGAATCACATAAATTCGGATTCGTGCAAGCATTAGAAGCTCACGGAGCTAAAGGCGGAGGGAGAGGTTTGTAATTTCTTTATTATTAACTATATCACTTACTTTATTTTCCGGGATTATAACTTTTATTTCGCCTTCTACTATTAAAGGGGTTTTCTTTTCCGTATGCTCCGAGGTTCCATATTGCCCGATGTTTTTTTGTTTACCGTTAACAATTGCATAATTAACCCAATCTAACCCATGCTGTATAGTATTTAAATTAATACTTGCATACCCTAAGGTTACTATAGCAGTTAAAGTTTCTAATATATCATTCAGTATTTTTTGTACTCTTGTTTCAATAAATTTCTCCCTGGTTAAAGGGGCTGCTTCAAGTTGAAACCAAGTAGCTGAAGGGTTATTAGCAAACCCGAATAAGAATTCACTAAACATTTTACCTGCCGTTAATGAACGATCACTTTTACCATCTACTGTTCCGTTTTCTTTACACGACCCGTAGTGGGAAGAAATTCTTTCTTTAGTCAAACCGCTCTTTTCAAGATTTGCATAAAGCTCACCATTATCATTTATTTTAAAGTGCCCTCCCTTGAACCCTTCTTCCAACCCTGCTGAATTATGCTTCGTGCATGCAATCAGAATATCTAAAATAATATTAGCTTTTTTTAATGCTGCTGTATTTTCATGTTCAATTTCTTTTAATTCATTTATGCTTTTATTTAAGCGTCCGGATTCAATTTTTAATCTGTGATTATTATTTTTTATTGGACTCTCATCTGAAATCTTTGTGAATGGAGCCACAAAATGAATGCATTTATATAAATGCTCGGAAAGCTCTTCATGAAATTTTAAATTTTCTAAGAATTGGGTTTTTATTTTCTCATCGATCAGTTTATCAGCTTTAACTTTTAGTTGGTTAACTAAATTCTTTATAATGCCTTGCTTTTCTAAACCATTCATAGTGCAACCAAAAAATACATATTGGCACTACTATAAATATAACAAGTTAACAAACAGTTAACTTGTTTGGTTGATTCGATGCTACATATAAAAAAGTTAACCGAAGAGTTTACTAAAGCCGGATTTTTGCTTTAAATTTTTAACTTCACCTTCGTTAACGGGCTTGCCTTCTTTAAGGTTTTTAGAGATTCTTTCCTTCTCTAATTCAGCATCTACCACCGGTTCTTTGCCGCTTTCATCATTTAATGATCCTATAGTTTTTCTGATAAACCCACGATTTTCCGTAGTATCTTGTTTGCCTAAAGCTTCATTATCTATTGATTCTTTAACCGCACTTTTTGTTGCCGAGGTAGAAACCGCATTAAGCAATCGGCTTTCCTCTACTGTGTATTTAGCAGCATTTTCGGAATTCCTTCTGGGTAATGCTCTTTTATCCACGCCCGGTTCATTTAAATTAAATTCGGGAGGTATGCTTAAGGGAGGATAAGAGACTACGGTAAACTCATCCGGGCCTTCTTTTCTAAGCCCTAAGCTGGATTTAACATCATTACTACAGCTAGTTAGAAGAATTAAAAACGGTATAGATAAAATTATTTTTTTCATATATATAAAATCTTAGCAAACTTTGCCTTATTTTCTACAGCGGTTTTTCGCTTTTTACAAGCATTTTTAAGGATATAAACTATATATGAATAAATTAAAGAAAGCAGTAGTATTATTTAACTTAGGGGGGCCTGATAGTTTAGATGCAGTGAAACCTTTTTTATTTAATTTGTTTTATGATAAAGCCATTTTAAATATCCCAAATCCTTTCAGATTTCTACTTGCCATATTTATTTCCTCACGGCGGGCGGAATACGCAAAGAAAATATATGAAAAAATAGGCGGCAAATCTCCTATCTTAGAACTGACAAAGCTACAGGCAGGCGCATTAGAATCAAGCTTGAATAAGGAGAGCAGCGATGAATTCAAAGTTTTTATTGCGATGAGATGCTGGCATCCTTTAACTGAAGATGTAGTAGAGAGAGTAAAAGAATTTAATCCTGATGAAGTTATTTTACTTCCCCTTTATCCTCAATTTTCCACTACTACTACCGCCTCCTCAATTGCACTTTGGCATAAAACCGCAAAAAAACTTAACTTGCATGCGCTCTCTAAAACAGTTTGCTGCTATCCTCAAAATCAGGGGTTTATCGATGCATACGTTGATTTGACTCGAAAAACATATGAAGAAGCAGTTAATATTGCACGTCCTATAATCCTATTTTCAGCACACGGCATCCCTCTTAATCGAGTTAAAACGGGGGATCCTTATGAATGGCAGGTAAACCAAACAGTAAAAGCAATTGTAGAAGGTTTGAATATAGAAAATTTAGACTATAAAATTTGCTATCAAAGTAAAGTGGGACCTCTGGAATGGCTTAAACCTGCCACCGAAGACGAGATAATAAAAGCAAGTAATGATAAGAAACCGATTGTTGTGGTGCCTATAGCGTTTGTTTCAGAACATTCGGAAACTATAGTTGAGTTGGATATGATGTATAAGGAGTTGGCTGAACAAAACAACTGCCCCGGATATTTCAGAGTTGAAGCGGTTGGTACTCACCCTAAATTCATTATAGGCCTTACAGAACTCTGTCTAAATCAGGATAATAATTCATATATTAATAATATTATAAAAACATGCTCACAAAAATTTAGCAAATGTCCATGTTCTAATTAATAATAATTAGTTTATTATATAAAAAATTAATTATAATTATTACATACATCATAAAAATGGAAAATTATTTAGATAGCAACATTGCCACCGGACAATCGCACCCTTTAATTACCGGCAGCGAGTTCTTCTATGATTTAATTCAATGGAGTATTATTGCTAGACTTACTTATAATAATAAACAAAGCTTAACTTATTCTTTTGTATTAACTAGCCTTAAATGTGCAGTTAATTCTTTTGTACAGCCGCTTTGCAGTGAAGATAATAAATTCTCGACCGCTTATTTAGAAAATTTTTCAACAGAAATTTTTAATTTTTCAAAAGTATTTATAATTTATTCTGCAGGTGCTTCAATATCGCATTCACTAAATGATAATGGTTATATATCCAAAACCACTGTAGAAATTTCTAAAGCAGCTTCGGCATTTTTACTAAATACAATTATACACCATTATCCCTACTATCAAGATTCTTTTTTTGAAAATTTTATTATCGGAACATTAAATAAAAGCATAGCGGAACTTAGCGAACCGGAAAGCATACAAATTCACTACCCCTCTTTCTATAATGAATTTAATGCTTGATACCCTGCTTTTAAACTAATTTTAAAAACTTTAAAAAGTTATTTACCAAATTTTTAATCTATCTATATTAAAATCTTATAAGATTAATACAATGCGATAGAGGGCTCATGGCAAATTATCTGATAATTGCGGGAACTAGTAGGATTGGTCAATCAGTAGCACAAGATTTGCTTAAATCTGGAAACACCGTTTTCATTACCGGCAGAAATAAGGAAAAAACCGAAAAAATTGCAGATGAACTCGGTAACATTCAATATGAAATCTTGGATGCAACAGATTTTGATGCAGTAAATTTATGTTTTGCAAAAGTTAAATCATTATGCGGTGAACTTCATGGAGTGGTAAATTGTGCCGGCTCATTCTTACTTAAGCCCGCACACTTAACAACACGGGAAGAATTTGATTTAAACATAAATGCTAACTTAACTTCAGCTTTCGCAGTCGTAAGGGCAGCCGGAGAACATATGTTAAACGGCGGGTCGGTTGTTCTAATCTCTTCGGCGGTGGCTAAAATCGGGCTTGCGAGTCATGAGGCAATGGCTGCGGCTAAAGCCGGGGTCATCGGCCTTATGATGTCAGCCGCTGCAAGTTATGCACATCAAAACTTAAGGTTTAATGCTGTAGCCCCGGGACTTGTGGAAACTGATATGTCTAAAAAAATTACTTCTAACCCGCTTACCTTTGAAGCATCAAAGAAAATGCACCCTTTAGGAAGAATCGGAACTCCCGAAGAAGCGGCAAGATTAATCACCTTCCTACTTGCTGAAGAAAACAGCTGGATTACCGGGCAAGCAATTAGCATTGACGGCGGCATAAGCACTATCCAGCCGAAAGTTAAAATTTAGTTTTATAAAATATGAGAGGAAATATGAACAATAATGAGATTACCGCAGAAGGTTTAAATCACCTTTCTACTATGATTAGCGTTAAAGATGCTAATGAAGCAGTAAAATTCTATGTTGAGATATTCGGATTTAAAGCACATGAGGTTACCAATGACCGAGAGGGAAATGTTGTATTTGCAAGGCTGATTTATAAAGGTATTAACCTAATGATCGCCCCTCCAAATCCTATTGAAGAGGAAGATTTTATGTCACCTCCCGTTTCAAGTAACTGTCCTCCGCAAGTTAGCTTTTATGTTTATTGTGATAATCTTGAAGAGAGCTACAGCAAAGCAAAAAATTACGGGCTAAAATTTCTTCATGATAAAGAAATTAAATTTTGGGGCGATAAAGCTTTTAGAGTATTAGATCCAAACGGGTATATCTGGAATTTTGCTACCAAGTTCACTGAGCATGATGCAACTAAAGTGCCTCGCGAAGTTTTTTAATAAAAACCAAAAAGCTCATTTGCACTAAATATTTTTACATTTATTTTTATGTTGTTTTTTAAATAGTTATATTTCTAATTCCTTCCAAAGTTAGAATAGAGTGCTTTAGCTCTATTCCACCGGCGTATCCGGTAAGAGAATTATTACTACCTATAACACGATGGCAAGGCACAACTAACGAAATCGGGTTTCTTCCGACTGCCGCCGCCACGGCTCGAACGCTGTTCGGAGCACCGATATTATTTGCCAGTTCCTTATAGGTTATAGTTTTTCCGTAAGGTATTTTACTGACCTCTTCCCATACTCTTTTTTGAAATTCGGTGAACTTTATGAAACTATAAGGTATTTCAAATTCTCTTCTATTCCCGTATGAATATTCTTTAAGCTGCTTTTCAGCTAATTTTAATATCTCCGGTTCCGAGTTATTTTGCCGCTCCGGTTCAAGTTGGGGAATATATTTTTCTTTAACAAAATATATTCCGGTTATATTTTCCGAATCCGATAATAAAAGTATATCTCCAAGCTTTGTAGTAATATTGGAATAATATTTTGTCATGTAAAAAACCATATTATATAATTGTCAGAAACTTATGCTACTCTTTAATAATATTGAAAATATAAAAAAATCTGCTCATACTTAATTAATAAGCAAAAATATTAAAGACGAATAAAATGCAAAAATCAAATATAATATTTTTAAAAAATACACAAAACCCGGTAAAAATATTATTTTTAAATTTAACTGCATTAATCATTGTACTTAGTATGTTTTTCTGCCTCAGTCTTGCAGCGAAAGGGACTACTATTGATATTAACAACTATGAAACTGCCCATGTCTCTTTAGCAAGCTCTAATTTACCATATTATGCTTTAATGACATCCGTAAGGATATTTATTGCAATCATTTTTTCCCTCATATTTGCACTCTTTATAGCCACCCTTGCGGCAAAAAGTAAGAAAGCCGAAGAAATTATTCTTCCGCTTTTAGATATTTTGCAATCCATACCAATTTTAGGCTACGCCTCTTTTGCAGTTACTTTCTTCGTTGCGCTCTCCCCTCATAAAGTGCTGGGAGTAGAAATGGCAGTAATATTTGTTATTTTTACTTCACAGGTGTGGAATATAACTTTCAGTATGCATCAATCGCTTAAAACCGTACCTCAAGATATAATAGATGCTTCAATTGTTTTCGGGTTATCTTCATGGCAAAGGTTTTGGCTTGTAGAACTCCCCTTTGCAGTTCCGGGCTTAATTTGGAATATTATGGTATCGGTATCGGGGAGTTGGTTTTTTATAGTTGCTTCCGAGGCAATATCCGTAGGCAATATTAACTATACTTTACCGGGTATAGGCTCTTACCTCGGTACGGCAATAACTCAAAAAGATTGGCATGCCATCATCTACTCAATTCTTACCACCTTAATTTTGATTATTTTATATGATAAGCTAATTTTCCAACCGCTGGTAATTTGGTCAAAAAAGTTTAAGTATGAAATGGTAAATACTCAAGATATAAGCGAATCCTGGGTTTATAATATATTAAGTAAGTCTGTACTACTAAAAATTCTTTTTAAACCATGCGTTTGGTTTATAAAAAATATTTTTAAGTTTAATTTTGGAAGACCAATCGCATTATCGACTTCTACAAAGATAATCTTTATCAGTGAGAAAAAATTAAATAATATATGGTATGGTGCAATCACGCTTCTAATAGCAACTCTTGCTTGTTATATTGCTGCCTTTTTATATAATTTTAGTAGCTTTAATGAAATTACTTATGTGCTTTTTTTAGGAGCAGTAACATCTTTCAGAATTTTTATATTGATATTTTTAGCTTTAATTATATTAATTCCTATCGGAGTTTATATTGGTTTAAATGCAAAATTAGCAGCGAAAGCTCAGCCGATAATGTTATTTCTTGCAGCCTTTCCAGCAAATCTATTATTTCCGTTTTTTGTTATAATAATTATAAATAATAATTTAAATCCGAACATATGGCTTAGCCCTTTGATTATACTTGGCGCACAATGGTATATTTTGTTAAATATCATTGCGGGAGTTTCAGCACTGCCGAGAGAACTGCTTGAAGCTGCTTCTTTATTTAATATCAAAGGCTTAATTTTTTTAAGAAAAGTTATTCTGCCAAGTATTCTTCCTTATATAATTACCGGCTCTCTTTGTGCTTCAGGAGGAGCTTGGAATGCAAGCATTGTTGCAGAAGCGGTTAACTGGGGGGGAACCACTCTTTATGCTACCGGTTTAGGCGCTTATATAGCTCAAAATACTGTTGCAGGGGAATACCATAACATAAGTTTAGGAGTATGTATTATGTGCTTTTACGTTATGCTTTTAAACAAATTGGTATGGCGCCCTTTATATAAATTAACTGAAAAAACTTTGCATTTGGGATAGGAGAAATTTATGGCCATAAAAACTGATTTACCGATTTTAGAGCTTAAAAATCTTAATAAATATTATGATCAACCGGATGGTGGAAAAAAAGTTATTTTAGATGATATCAATTTATCTCTCAATGAACGGGAAATAGTAGGTATACTCGGACGTTCGGGTAGCGGTAAGTCTACTTTACTTAGAATTATTTCGGGATTATTATCTATGAGTAGCGGAGAAATTATATATAACGGTGCTCCTGCTCCTCTGCCGCCTAGCACTCTTGCTATGGTTTTTCAAACATTTGCACTCTTCCCTTGGCTAAATGTTATTGAGAATGTATCAATAGGATTAGAGTCGAAAAATTTATCGAAAAATGAGATTACCAGAAAAGCTTTAGATGCAATATCTTTAATCGGCCTGGACGGTTATGAAAATGCCTACCCCAAAGAGTTATCGGGCGGCATGAAACAAAGAATAGGTTTCGCACGAGCATTAGTGACTAACCCTAAAATTTTGCTTTTAGATGAGGCGTTTTCTGCCCTTGATATCTTAACCGCGACTGAACTTAAAGCTGAATTTATTGATTTATGGTCGGTTAAAAAGACCGGTTTAAAGTCAATTCTTATTGTAACCCATAACATTGAGGAAGCAGTATTACTTTGTGATAGAGTTTTAATTTTTTCCTCAAATCCGGGTAAGGTAGTTTCAGAAATAAAAATTAATATACCTCATCCTCGCAATAGGCATGACCCTGAGGTGAGAAATTTAGTGGATAACATTTATACCATTATGACTAATGCACTTAGTAAAAATAGCTCGACTGATACACTTACTAAGACTGTAGAGAATGAAAGTTTACTGGCCCAAATTTCAACCAATAAACTAAATGGGGTAATTGAAATCTTGTTTGCTGAACCTTATAACGGTACTGCTGATATTTACCGACTCTCTGAACAACTAAGTCTTTCTATTGATTATTTATTTCCTATTCTAGAGCTATTAAAAACATTAAAATTTGCATTAGTTAAGAAAGGAGATGTTCTTCTGACTTCTACGGGAAAAATGTATGCTGAAGCGGATACCGATGAACGTAAGCAAATATTTGCACGGCATTTGGTTGAGAATATAGAACTTATCGGTAATATCAGAACAACATTAAAATTAGCTAAAAGAAAGAGAGTGAGCCGTAACCATTTTGTTAAAGAATTAACCAAAACTTTATCACCTGACCAGGCAAACAAATTACTGAATATAGTAATCAGCTATGCAAGGTATGCGGAAATTTTCTCGTATAACTATGCTACTAAAACATTCTGTTTGAAATAAATAAATTATTGGTACCTGCATTCTAAGATACCTAGATTTCATTATAACAAGTGGTTAGCCGGATTCTACTTAAGTTATTTAAAAGAATCCCATATATAATCAAAGTTTTTAACGCTTATATCAAATAATGCCTGGTCCTGAATCACAATAACCCTCATTTTTTCCATAAAGAATATTGCCACATTCCCTGAAAAATATGAATGTGCAGCTAAAGAAGCTTGATATAAAGGGATTTGTTTAATTTTAAAATTATTATATTTCTCAAAATTTAAAAAATTCCCGCTTGGAGTAAACATTCTTACTTTTACATTTTCTAATCTTGACAATCTTTCATAGTGCGCTTGTGCCATAGGGCCAAGTTTTTGCTTAAGTACTAAGCCATCAATAGTAAAAATTCTATGTTCACCGGAAGTAGCTTTTAAAACCTCATAGTTGTAATCAAAATATTTTTGAATACCGCTTAATCCTTCATATATTTTCATCGAAGAATTAACTAATACTCCACTGCTTTCAACAAAACATACGCCGAATTTTTCAAAAGTCAGCATTACCTTTTCCATAGTTTTTTTATGAGTTGAATGACGGTCATTTTCAAGATTATTAATCGTGCTTACTGACAAATCGGAGAAATCGGCAAGATCTTGCGTAGTCCAGCCTAATAATGTTCTTGCAGCTTTTATTTGGGCGGTAGTAACTGGCATTGCTCAATATTGTAAAAAATTATACATTATAGATATGTTATAAAATAATTATTATAATTTTAACAATTAAAAAATATTTTTTAATTAGGTGTTAAAAGAAGGCTCTTGTCTAGCTAAGCTGACAAAATGATCACAGATTAGTGAAATAAGCTTTATAAAATAGCAACTAATCTATCTACAAATACTATTGACTTAAATAAATTTAGTAAGTATTTAAGCCAAAGCTATTAATATTAGTATATGAGATTAATAATTTGAATGATATATTTTATGCTATAAAGTCTTACTTTTAGGCTTGGCAACAACCTACTCTCCCGTGCCTTAAGACAAAGTACCATCGGCGATGAAGGGTTTCACTTCTGAGTTCGAAATGGGATCAGGTGTTTCACCAACTCTATAATCACCAAGCCAAAAAGTAAGACCTCTATTTTATAAGAGGTATTGTGAGAAATTTTCAAATTCACTGGGAAAATAATTTATAAGCTTAACACTGTAAGCGATATTAGTTTCCAGCTTAAAGTCAATCGTGCTATTAGTATCGGTTAGCTCAATGGATTGCTCCACTTACACACCCGACCTATCAACGTCATGGTCTTTGACGGCACTAGTTGGGAAAATTAGTTTTGAGATGGGTTTCCCACTTAGATGCTTTCAGCGGTTATCCCTTCCGTACATAGCTACCCAGCGTTGCTCTTGGCAGAACAACTGGTACACCAGTGGTACGTCCAACTCGGTCCTCTCGTACTAAAGTCAGATTCTCTCAATTTTCCTTACACCCACGGCAGATAGGGACCAAACTGTCTCACGACGTTCTGAACCCAACTCACGTACCACTTTAATCGGCGAACAGCCGAACCCTTGGGACCTTCTCCAGCCCCAGGATGTGATGAGTCGACATCGAGGTGCCAAACGAGCTCGTCGCTATGGACGCTTGGAGCTCATCAGCCTGTTATCCCCGGAGTACCTTTTATCCGTTGAGTGATGGCCCTTCCACACAGAACCACCAGATCACTATGACCGACTTTCGTCTCTGCTCGACTTGTCAGTCTCGCAGTCAGGCAAGCTTATGCCATTGCACTCTAACAGTTGATTTCCGACCAACCTGAGCTTACCTTCGCACGCCTCCGTTACGCTTTGGGAGGCGACCGCCCCAGTCAAACTACCCACCATGCAGGGTCCCAACCCCTGATTCAAGAGGTTTGGTTAGATGTCAAAAGTTTGAAGGGTGGTATTTCAAGGGCGACTCCACGACAGCTAGCGCCATCGCTTCATAGTCTCCCACCTATCCTACACATCAAACCCCTAACACCACTGCAAAGTTATAGTAAAGGTTCACGGGGTCTTTCCGTCTAACCGCGGGCACTCCGCATCTTCACGGAGATTTCAATTTCGCTGAGTTAATGTTGGAGACAATGGGGAAGTCGTTACGCCATTCATGCAGGTCGGAACTTACCCGACAAGGAATTTCGCTACCTTAGGACCGTCATAGTTACGGCCGCCGTTTACTGGGGCTTCAGCTCAGTGCTTGCACACCTCACCTTAACCTTCCAGCACCGGGCAGGCGTCAGACCATATACTTCCTCTTACGAGTTTGCATAGTCTTGTGTTTTTGATAAACAGTCGCTACCCCCTGCTATGTGCCACCTTATCTTAGTTGCCTAAGTAAGGCCATCCTTATCCCGAAGTTACGGATGCAATTTGTCTAGTTCCTTCAACATCATTCTCTCTACGCCTTGGTATACTCTACCAGTCCACCAGTGTCGGTTTGGGGTACGGTCTATACGCTGGAGTTATTTCCTGGAAGTCTTAGGTTGCACCATGGAATCCAATCACCCAGTACAACTTTCAGCCTTCGTCACTTCCAGCAGGCCCACGAATATTAACGTGGTTCCCATCGACTACGCCTTTCGGCCTCGCCTTAGGGGCCGGCTAACCCTACGCAGATTAACTTTACGTAGGAACCCTTGGACTTTCGGCGAAAATGTTTCTTACATTTTTTTACGCTACTCATGTCAGCATTCTCACTTGTGATACCTCCAGCATGCCTTACGACACACCTTCACAGGCTTACACAACGCTCCGCTACCGCTTATATTCTAAAGAATATAAACCCGCGTCTTCGGTATATGGTTTTAGCCCCGTTACATTTTCGGCGCAGGATCGCTATTAGACTAGTGAGCTGTTACGCTTTCTTTAAAGGATAGCTGCTTCTAAGCTAACCTCCTAGTTGTTTTGGCATTCCCACATCCTTTAACACTTAACCATAATTTGGGGACCTTAGACGGCGGTCTGGGCTGTTTCCCTCTCGGCCATGGATCTTATCACCCACAGCCTGCCTGCTGTCCTCTACTCATCGGTATTCGGAGTTTGGTTAGGTTTGGTAGGGCTTTGGGCCCCCCTAGCCGATCCAGTGCTCTACCCCCGATGGTAATAGACAACGCTCTACCTAAATAGATTTCGCGGAGAACCAGCTATTTCCGAGTTTGATTGGCCTTTCACCCCTAGTCACAAGTCATCCCTCACTTTTGCAACAGTGATGGGTTCGGCCCTCCGTTAGGTTTCACCCTAACTTCAGCCTGCTCATAACTAGATCACCCGGTTTCGGGTCTAATGCACCTAACTTAACGCCCTATTAAGGCTCGCTTTCACTACGGCTACACCTATCGGCTTAACCTTGCTAGATACACTAAGTCGCTGACCCATTATACAAGAGGTACGCCGTCACAACACATTCTCTTGCGAGAGCGGCTGCTCCGACTGCTTGTAAGCATTTGGTTTCAGGTTCTATTTCACTCCCCTTATCGGGCTTCTTTTTACCTTTCCTTCACAGTACTTGTTCACTATCGGTCGTCAGGTAGTACTTAGGCTTGGAGAGTGGTCTCCCCATATTCAGACAAGGTTTCACGTGCCCCGCCCTACTCGAGATCTTCATCACTTTTTACCTATACGGGGCTATCACCCTTTATAGCTATCCTTTCCAGAATATTCTAGTTTTTATGATAAAGATACTGGCCTAGTCCGCGTTCGCTCGTCACTACTAGCGGAGTCTCGGTTGATTTCCTTTCCTCTAGGTACTTAGATATTTCAGTTCCCTAGGTTCGCTTCTTTAAGCTATTTATTCACTTAAAGATACTGAATAAATTCAGTGGGTTTCCCCATTCAGACATCTACGGATCAAAAGTTATTGGCACTTCCCCGTAGCTTATCGCAGCCTATCACGTCTTTCATCGCCTCCTGTCGCCAAGGCATTCACCAAATGCTCTTTTTATACTTTAGCTGATTCTTAAAAAATACTAACATCGCATACAGAATTAAACTTACAACAAAATTAAATTTTATTTTCGCGGTGTATTATTTGGAAAATTTCTCACAATTTCAAAAGAACAATGCAGACTAAATCTACATTTTCACTAACAACGTTTGTTTTTTCATGTCGCTTCGTGAGTTGAATTTATATGCGAATTCATTTGCCTAGTCAACATCTATTTTTAATTTTTTTTGATTTTTTATATTTCAAGGTTTAAATCTATTATGAATGAATAACTTAAACTTAGTTCAATTTAATATGACAAATAATATAGTTGCGATCCAAATGGATCCCTTAAATAAAATCTCTTTTGCCACTGATAGCTCCTGGCTTATCGCCTATGAGCTTTTTAAAAGAGGATTCGCGTTATTTATATATACACCTAGAAATCTTTTTTACCGAGATGACGAGGTGTGCGCACGCGGAAACTTTATTGAAATTGATGTGTATTTCCCTGCTAAATATAATATAAGTAAAACTACAGTAATAAACCTTGCAAAAACTAAAGCCGTTATTATCAGGCAAAACCCTCCCTTTAATATGGAGTATATCACTACTACTTACCTGCTTGAGTTAATAAAAGACAAAACCTTTATTATTAACAACCCTACGGAAATCAGAAATTATGCTGAAAAACTTTGTGTTTTAAATTTTCCTAGCCTTACGCCTGCAACACTTATAGCCTCAAGCAATGCACCCGAAGTAATGCATTTTATTGAAACACATAAACAGGTTGTTATAAAACCTATATATGCATTCGGCGGGCTTGATATAGAAAAAATCAAAAGCACCACGTATAATATAAAAGGTATATTGAATAAATATGTCAGAAAATACGGCAATTTTATATTGCAGCAATATTTACCCTCAATAAGAGAGGGCGATAAGCGCATAATATTATTAGACGGAGAGATTCTGGGAGCAATAAAACGAGTTCCGGAGGAGCAGGATTTTAGAGCTAATCTTGTAGTAGGGGGGAGCGCACAAACCACCGAACTTTCAGAAAGAGATCATGAAATTTGTTTAGCGCTTAAACCGGAATTAAAGAAAAGAGGATTATTTTTTGTCGGTATAGATATAATTGATAAGTATTTGATTGAAATAAATGTGACATCACCGACAGGGCTTGTTGCAATAAATAGACTCTATAACAAAAATGTGGAAGTCGAAATCGCAAATCAGATTGAAAGCAAGTTAAATTGCATGTTATAAGGGTGCGATTAATATTAATCGATTGCTGTACAATATATGTTACAAATTAAACGCCGCGGGCTTATGTTAATTCTTTCTTCTCCGTCGGGAGCAGGCAAAACTACACTTGCACAACTGTTATTAAAATCCGATCAGCATATCAGACCTTCAGTTTCTTTTACTACCAGAAAAAAACGCGCGAATGAGATTGAAGGTATACATTATTATTTTACTGATCATGAAACATTTAAAAGAATGATTGAACAAAATGCTTTTCTTGAATATGCGGAAGTGTTCGGGGAAATGTACGGCACACCTAAAAAGTTTGTCAATCAGCACTTGGAAAATGGTGAAGATGTATTATTTGATATTGATTGGCAAGGTAACCGTTCACTTACACAAATAGCCAGAGAAGATACGGTGAGTGTTTTTATCTTCCCGCCTTCCAAAAAAGAACTGCTTGATAGACTTAAATCACGCGACCAAGATAGCGCGGATATTGTAAAAGCCCGCATGGATAAAGCGAACGAGGAATTAAGCCACTGGCATGAATATGATTACTCGATTATTAATCGCGATATTGATGAAAGCCTTAGGAAGCTTCTTTCTATACTGCGCGCAGAAAGGCTAAAAAAAGCCAGAAGACTGGGCGTAACGGACTTTGTTAATAACTTAATTAATGAAGAGCTTGAGTAGTTGGTCGCTAGAAGTACCTATTTAAAACAAATTAAATTAAACGTTGTTATTAACAAAGTAGGGTATCAGAATTAATTTCTCGTATATCCTATTTTCTAAAGGAAAAAATATTTCATAATGAGAAATAAGGACATGCAGAATACCGCATTTTCATAATATAAATACAGTTTATATTGCCAAGCATTGAGTAGCAGGAGTTTTTCCTGCTCAGTGATTTTTTAAGTAAATTTGACCGGCATTAATTCTTTTCATTACCTCTGGCGACTTATCTGCTTTGACTTGCTCATTTATTTCGTCCATAATTTCACTTATTTTTTTAGTATGATTGCTACTAACTGCACCTACCGCAGTGGATAAAATCATTGATATCCTACTTTGAAGCATAGTTGAACTATAAAAAATTAAACTGAGTTTACGTATAAATGACATAGTCATTGATAAAGCGTAGAGGGCATAAATGGCGGCGAGGCGCATGCTTATTACTATTCTTATTATCCGATTTTTCGGTTGTAGGCTATATAGTCATATGAAACTTAACTTATTATATTTTGATAAACGCACTAGATACTCAAATTAATTTACTATACCTACCCTTCTTGAGAATTCTAATTATTCATCACCTAATCTCTGAGCACTAGCAAGTGATCAAAGTAATATGTATTTAAAGTTTAGAAAACAGTAATTAAAGTCCATAGTGCTTTAGCCAACGGATACTTCCTTCAAAGAAGGTTCTTTCAGGAATATTGTATTTAAGCATGGCGAGCTATTCCTTTACTTTTGAGCATAATGTATTTTACATCTTACTTGCCAAAAATACTAATCTAAATATAATTTTATAAGAGTAACTTTTAATTTCTACTTTAACCCTTTAATGGTTAATTATGAAGTTTAAATCAATAAAAATAGAAAACAAGATCATTACTATCACACACCCTGATAAAATATTATTTCCTAAGGATAATATAACTAAATGGGACTTAGTTAAATATTATATTAAAATCTCAGATTTTATTTTACCCTTTGTTAAAAATCATCCTATTACTATAAATTGTTTTAGAGAAGGCATTAATAACAATGGTTTTTATAGACAACATGCCCCGAATAACCTTCCTGATTGGTTTCAAACCTATGAGCTCGAAAGAAGGAAATTAGGCAAAATGAATCATATTTTATGCCAAAATAAAGCAAGTTTAATTTATTTAGTTAACCTAAATATGGTTTCTATACATAGATGGTTAAGCACAATTAATAACCCGGAATATCCGGAAATTTTAATTGTGGATATCGACCCACCACAAAATATGTTTGACCTGGCTTGTAAAGCAGCAAAATTAATAAGAATACAATTAGAAAATTTACATTATAAGGCATACTTAATGGTTACCGGCTCAAGAGGATTGCATGTCATTAGTAAAGTAAATCAAAATGATAGCTTTGAACATGTCCGTAATATGTTATATAAGATCACTTCTCAAATTGCTTATAACTACCCCCAATATTTTTCAATAGAGGTTAGAAAAAAAAATCGTGAAAATTTAGTCTATTTAGATATCACTCGTAATGCTTACGGTCAAACTGCAATAGCTCCATTTTCAGTACGCGCCAAAGAAGGCGCTCCTATAGCCACCCCTATTAGTTGGGAAGAAGTAGATAAAAAAGGACTTACTCCAAATAAATATAATATAAGTAATATAATATCTTTAATAACATTAAAAATTATTCTTGGCATGATTGCCTGGAGTATAAAAGCTAAAACTACTCAAAATCCGTAGTGCTTGAGCCAACGGATATCACCTTCAAAGAAGGTTCTTAAATCAGGAATATTGTATTTAAGCATAGCAAGTCTCTCAACTCCCGCACCGAAGGCAAAACCTTGGTATTCACTAGGATCTAAGCCGACATTTTCTAAAACTTTCGGGTTTACCATTCCGCAACCTAAAATTTCTAACCAATCATTACCCATACCGATTTTGATTTCCTGTTTGCTGCTTCTGTCGCATTTAACATCCACTTCAGCGGAAGGTTCGGTAAAGGGAAAATGGTTAGGTCTTAGCCTTACGGGAGCATTTTCGACTTCAAAAAAAAGTTTTAAAAACATTTCTAGGTAACTTTTTAAGTGTACCATATTTATGTTTTTATCAACATATAATGCTTCGATTTGGTGAAACATAGGGGTATGGGTTGCATCATAGTCTGAACGATAAACTTTACCAATAGAAATAATCTTTATCGGAGGTTTATGTTTTGTCATATGTCTGATTTGTACCGGTGAAGTATGTGTACGAAGTAATAACTTATCTTCTTTTAAATAAAATGTATCATGCATCTGCCTGGCAGGATGATGCTCAGGAATATTAAGAGCCGTGAAGTTATTCCAATCATTTTCTATATCAGGCCCTTCCGCATAGTCAAAACCCAGTTTGGAAAATATAGATTTCAGCTCGGTAATTACTTTAGTTATTGGGTGCTCTTTACCCACTGAATAATTTCTAGGGGACAAAGTTATATCTATTTTTTCAGCAAGTAATTTTGCTTCCAGAAATTCTGCTTCAAGCTTAACCTTGATATGCTCAAGCTCTTCTATGATATAGTTTTTCAGAGTATTTATCCTCTCCCCGTAAGCCTTACGCTCTTCCGGGTTAACTTTGGAAATTAAGCTGAGCGCTTCAGTTATATGCCCTTTTTTCCCTAAGAATTCTATTCTTATCTGCTCAAGCTGAGCAAGGTCGGGAGCAGAAGCAACTTTATCAATAAAGTATTGCTTAATTTCCTCAGTACTTTTCATAGCTATGCAGCTTTTTTGATTGCTTCTAATGAAAGTGCAACTACTTTTTCAAATGCCGGCTGATCATGGATTGCAATCTCAGAAAGCATCTTTCTGTTTAAATCAACTCCGCTAAGCTTCAAGCCCTTGATGAATTGAGAGTAAATCATACCATGCTCTCTAACCGCAGCATTAATCCTTTGAATCCAAAGCGCTCTAAAATCACGTTTTTTATTTCTACGGTCACGGTAAGCATATTGCAAACCTTTCTCAACTTTCTCAACTGCTACTCTAAAACAGTTTTTTGAACGACCCTTATATCCTTTAGCAAGCTTTAATATTTTTTTATGTCTTGCTTTTGCGGTAACTCCGCGTTTAACTCTAGCCATTATTTATTTCTCCTGTTAACTAATTAATCACCATACGGCATATATGCAATTGCTCTTCTTGCTTCAACGGCATTAAGAATTGTAGTACCTCTTTGGTTACGCAATTGTCTTTTGCTTCGCTTACGCATGTTGTGTTGTTTATTAGCTTGGCTAGATTTTACTTTACCGGTGCCGGTGAGCTTGAATCTCTTCTTAGCACTGCTTTTAGTTTTCATCTTTGGCATTTTGTCTCCTTTATAAGTTTTTTAGTTTCGCTTATAGGCATGCCTTTAAGGCCTATATAACATAAACGGGCTCTGAGTCTATACTTAAAATATAAAATTGCAAGTTCTAATTCGCCTATTCGGCACCTATAAAGTAGGTTGCAATGTTATACTCCAACTGCTGCTCGGCATTATCAAGCAACTCCTGCAGCATCTTGGTAATGATCAGATCTTTATCTTCCGAAGAAATAACCCCTTCTACATTCCTTGTGCTGAAAGCTTCTATCTCAATTTCCGAAACCTTATTGCGTGCAGCTGCATCTGAATACAATTTCATAGATATAAGATAGCGTGCATCATACTTATTATGCTCTCCTCTTCTTAAAGATTCCATAATTTGCCCGGTTTCATTTTTGAGCTTTTCTTCTTTAAAGCTTGCTTCCTTGATAACAACTTCAATCTTTCCTACGCTTCCTTTAGCTCTTAAGCGCTTTTCCGCCCAATTAATAATTGCCTGTTTCGGATTAATCGGAGGTTTGTAATTACCTAAAATTGAATTTGAATTATCTGTTCTATCTATAATTACTATATCCTTAACATCTAAAACTATAAAACCCGGTTTATATGCCGTTTCTTGGTTGATTATCGGAGTTTGAATATTAGTCTCTTGAATGGTATTACAACCGGCAAGTAGTAATGCCATTGCCGGAAAGATCACTTTTTTAATCATAGTCTTCTTCATCATCTTTTTCCTCCGAATAATATATTTTTTTGTTAAACGTTCCTTCAGATTTATCAATAAGTACTGTAATTGTACAGTCCCCTGTTATATTAACCGTTGTTCTTAACATTTCAAGGAATCTGTCAACTCCGAGAATAATCGACATTCCTTCAAGCGGAAGCCCGACCGAAGTCAGCACCATACCCATCATTACCATCGCACCGCCCGGGAAACCCGCTGCACCTATAGAACCTAGCGTACAAGTTAAAATTATCATTAAGTATTGAGTCATACCTAACTCCATACCGACAACTTGCGCAAAAAATACACTGCAAATTCCTAAATAAATAGCGGTTGCATCCATATTAATCGATGCCCCGAGCGGAAGTAAAAAAGAAGCTGATTGCTTAGAAACCCCGACTTTATTTTGCAACTCCTTAATTGCAGTCGCAAGTGTTGCCTTACTGCTTACGGTTGCAAAAGCAAGCATTTGAGTATTAATCATCTTTTTATAGAAAGGTAAGGGGTTTAACCCGGCGAATACAAAGAGCATAACCCCAAATAATATATATTGTACACTAAGCGCGCCCATTACGACCAATACGAACTTTCCTAATGAAAACATAACATCTAAGCCATACACTCCCACCACCCAAGACATAATTGCAAAGACACCATACGGAGTAAGCTTTATAACAAGCTCAATCATTTTAAATACTAAGTGTGAAGCGGATACTACCAAGTTTTTAACTTCTCTCCCTTTATCCCCGATTAAGATAAGTGCAAACCCCGTAAAAAATGCGAATACCACGACCTGCATCGTGTTAGAGGCTGCCATTGCTTGAATCGGATTAGTCGGAACTATATCCATCA
Organism: Candidatus Jidaibacter acanthamoeba; assembly: GCF_000815465.1. Classification (NCBI taxonomy): domain Bacteria; kingdom Pseudomonadati; phylum Pseudomonadota; class Alphaproteobacteria; order Rickettsiales; family Candidatus Midichloriaceae; genus Candidatus Jidaibacter; species Candidatus Jidaibacter acanthamoebae. Next base: position 24,058 of record NZ_JSWE01000146.1, read on the forward strand.
AAATTTCTAACGCACTCTTTTGAACATGCGTAACGCTTTCAGTACCAAGCTGAATATTCAGGCCTACGCCTGGTTTAAATATTATTGCAAAACCAAGCCCTATCATTACGGCAAATATAGTAGTAAAACAATATGCAAAAAATGCTTTTGAGCCTACCCTGCCAAAGGTACTCGCATCATTCATATTAGTGACCCCGTTTAGTATTGAGAAAAAGATGAGCGGTATTACTACCATCTTAATCATATTAATAAATAGAGTACCTATCGGCTTTAAAATCAAAGCTTGTTCTTTAAGAATATACCCGGATATAATACCCAGCACCATTCCGGCCATCACTTTTTGCCACAGCTTTATTTTCATGTTCCCTCTTTAAAAAATCAGCTTTTAATTCATAAACATTTGCCAAAATGCAAATACAAATTCTATTAACTTTATATGCAAATGACAAGATTATTTTCATAATACAAGTCCAGCTCTCTTTTATATCACAAAAACTAACGATCTTTTCTAAATAAAAAGCCCGCTATCAGCCCTGCCGACAAAGCAATTAAAATTGCATAAACAGCATATTTTAACGGCTCCCTTTTCGATATTTCGTCGATTGCCGCATATAATCCTTGCTTTCCAACCTCAAAGCTTAAATGGATATTGTTTACTTCTTTACCCTTTGTAAAAGCATAAATACTTACATCATATTTGCCGCTATAAGCATAATTCGGGATATAAAACTTTGCTCTGAAGATATTCTCCCCTATGCGCTCAATGCTTTCAACTTTAGTAGGATATAATTTCAAAGCTTGTCTATAAAGCTTAAATTCTTCTTTAAATCGGTCAAATTGCAGTTGAGGATATCTTTCCTGGACTTGATAATTTTCAAATTGGTAGTCCAGGGCAAGATCCCTTAATGTATCCAAGTCTGCAATGCTATAGAGGTCTTTAGTTGAGGCCAGGAAGAAATATGAGTGCTCGGAAGGTATGGTAAAACTTTTAGCATTTATCCATAAGCCATTTATTTTTTCTTTTTTCCAAACCCTATATGCCCTAACTGGCCCGTCTACGGAAATTATAATTTCTTCAACCCCAGTGCTGATTCCGGAAATAGTTATATACTGCCCTTTAAAATCATAATTTAAGATAATATTTTTTGTAGAAAGATCAGCGATAAGGTAGCCGGCATTAGCTTTAACGCCTATGTTCAAGCTCAAAATAATTATACCTAAACTGAATAATAATCGTCTCATTTAATTAGATGCTCAACTGTATATAAGGACTGAGGAGTTACAACCAGCCCGCAAGCTACTTTTACACAAAGTATAAAGATAATTAAAGCAAATAGTAATCTATAATTATCAGGATTACATTTAGACCCCAGCCTTGCTCCAATTTGTACTCCGAAAGCCGTACCGATAATCAGGATAGTTGAAAGAACAATATCTAAATTATGTGAAGTTACGGAATGCAAAATAGTGGCGAGTATAGTAGTAAATATAATTTGAAAATGGGTAGTACCGGCAGTAAAAGCCTCGGAAACTCTAAGCAGATAAATCATTGCAGGAAGCATAATTAAACTTCCTCCAATCCCCATAATTGCGACCAAGAATCCGCCTATAAGCCCGACCAATACAGGCGAAAGTATACTCATTTCCTGCCTGGTACTGATAAAGTTGATTTTGAGCGGTAAAGATAAATTTTTGAACAATTTTTTAGGTTGGTGCTTTGGCCGCTCTAATTTTTTAAATTTATAATATAATAATGTGATAGCATCTTTCGAAGTTGTAAAACCTACTATACCGAGCAACACCAGAAAGCTTAAGGATATAAAAATATCAATCATTCCAAGCTCGGTTAGAATATCAAAAACTATGACTCCTAAAGTCGCTCCAGCTAAACCGCCGATAAGCATTAATACTCCTAATTTATAATCCACCCTTTTTCTGCGTGCATAAGCTAAAAACCCGGAGAAGGAAGCCGCTGTCATCTGATTAGTTGAAGTTGCAACCGCAACCTGTGAAGGAACCCCGATTGCAACCAAAATAGGCACTAAGATTAATCCGCCTCCTATGCCAAAAATCCCGGCAAGTATCCCCACACCTATACCTATTGAGATAATAAGGAAGATATTTAAGTTCACCTCAGCAATCGGAAGGTATATATTAATAATATCGTACAAAACTTATTCTCACTTTTTATTTAAGCCCTTTTTCTTGAAGCAAGTTTTGCAACTGACCGGAAAGGTACATCTCTCTTACAATATCACACCCGCCGATAAATTCCTGCTTAATATATAATTGAGGAATAGTCGGCCAGTTAGAGAACTCTTTAATACCCTGTCTTAACTCCTCACTTTCAAGAATGTTAATATCCTTAAAAGGTAATTCCAAGCGGTTAAGAATTTGAACTACTACCCCGGAAAAACCGCATTGCGGCATATTTGCAGTTCCTTTTAGAAACAAAACTATATCATTGTTTTCTATTTCATTCTTTATTTGAGAAAGTACTTCATCCATATTCATTTACTCCTTAGCCTTTGTTTTTAATGAAATCGCATGCAATTCTCCACTTTTTAAATGAGAATTTAAGGCATCGTATACCAGCCTATGTTGAGCAATCATACCTATTCCTTTAAATTTGGAAGAAATAATTTTTACTTCATAGTGATTGTTATCACCAACCGTATCTATTATTTCAACTTCCGCATCTGGGAATGCCTGTAAAATCATTTCTTTTAAAATATCGGGTTTTAATGGCATAATTTTAATCCTTAGCTCTTTCCAAGTATTCTATCTCAGCAGTCTTAATCACTATTTTTTCACCCATACTGATAAACGGTGGAACCATTATCCTAACCCCGTTTTCCAAAATTGCCGGTTTATATGATGAAGCCGCGGTCTGACCTTTAACTACCGGTTCACATTCTTTAACGGTTACTACTAAAGTCTCGGGAAGGGAAATCGTAAGCGGTTTATCTTCATAAAACTCAACATTTACTTCCATTCCGTCTTGTAAGAATACTACTTGCTCACCGACAATCTCTTTATCGATATAAATTTGCTCATAGCTTTCATTATCCATTAAAGCCAGGTTATCCCCTTCCATATAAAGAAACTGAAATTTCTTTTGATCCAGACGCACTTTTTCAATATTCTCATTACTTCTAAATCTATTATTCAATTTGGTGCCGTTGATCATATCTTTCATTTCAACTTGCATATAAGCTCCACCTTTACCGGGCTGAGTGTGCATAGTTTTTTGCACTACCCAAAGTTTGCCGTTATATTCAAGCACATCACCCACACGAATGCTGTTAGCATCAATCTTCATGATTTCAACTCATTGGAAATTTTATGGAGATAATCTAACATAAGCTTTTAGAAGATCATAGAAAAAGTTTTATATCACTTTCAATATTCTCTTCTTTTTACTTACTTTAACTTATTAACTTTATAAAATTACTGGCATGCTAAGCATTCGTCATAATTAGTATCACTGCTTCCACCACCCCCCGACACTGCGCTATCAACCTGGACGCCTGCCGGTATCAATTTCATTTCAAGCTGGATCGGAGAATGCTCGGATTTAATCGATACTTTATCCGCTCTTTGAAGCGACTTGGAACGACAGTAATACATACTCTTCACCCCTCTCTTCCAAGCCGTAAAATGCAGCAAATGCAAATCACGTTTATGGATATCCGCCGGGATAAAGATGTTTAACGATTGAGCCTGGCAAATAAACGGAGTTCTATCAGCAGCTAAATCAATTATCCATCTTTGATCAATTTCAAACGCAGTTTTAAATACATCTTTTTCTTCTTGACTCAAAAAATCTAAATGTTGAACCGAGCCTTCGTGATTCATGATTGAAGACCAAACATCATCACTATCCTGTTCCTTTTCCTGCAATAGCTTCTTTAGATGCTTATTTCTAACATTAAATGAGCCGGTCAAAGTCTTTTGGGTATAAGTATTTGCATTATAAGGCTCAATTCCGGGAGAAGAATTACCTGCAATAATAGAAATTGAAGCAGTAGGAGCGATTGAAGTTTTATGACTGAACCTTTCCATTAATCCAGCTTCTAAAGCATCAGGACATGCTCCCTTTTCTTCAGCCAGCATTTTTGAAGCTTTATCCACTTCTTGCTTTATATGCTTAAATATTCTCAAATTCCATGCTTTAGCCATAGCTGATTCCATAGGCAGCATCTTAGATTGCAGGAACGAATGCAATCCCATCACTCCTAAGCCTACACTTCTTTCCCGGTAAGCGGAATATTTTGCTTTACTCATGCTGGTCGGAGCTTTATCAATAAAATCTTCCAGCACATTATCTAAAAACCTCATAATGTCAGGAATAAAATCTTCGTTGTTATTCCATTCTTCATAAGTTTCAAGGTTTAATGAAGAAAGGCAGCATACCGCCGTTCTTTCATTGCCCAAATGATCCTTACCGGTTGCAAGAGTAATCTCGCTGCATAAATTGGAAGTTTTTACTTCAAGACCTAGTTTTTTATATACTTCGGGTTTCGCATCATTCACATGATCGATAAATAGTAAATAAGGTTCTCCGGTTTCTACTCTGGCGGTTAGAATTCTAATCCATAAATCTCTAGCTTTTACGACTGCGATAGTCGACTTATCATATGGGCTTTTTAACTCCCAAGGATCATCCTTTTCAACTGCTTCCATGAAGTCATCGGTAATAACTATGCCATGATGCAAGTTGAGCGCTTTACGGTTCGGGTCACCTCCCGTCGGTCTTCTAAGCTCTATGAACTCTTCAATTTCAGGATGCCATACAGGTAGATATACAGCTGAACTTCCTCTTCTTAAACTGCCTTGAGAAATTGCAAGAGTCAGCCTATCCTGCACTCCTATAAACGGAATAATTCCTGAAGTTTTGCCGTTGCCTCTTACTTTTTCTCCGATAGAGCGTACACCACCCCAATAGGTACCGATTCCCCCACCTCTTGAAGCCAGCCACACATTTTCATTCCAAACATCAACAATCCCATCCAGGCTATCTCCGGTCTCATTTAAAAAACACGAGATTGGCAAACCTCTATCAGTTCCTCCGTTACTCAAAATCGGAGTAGCCGGCATAAACCACATTTTACTCATATAATCATAAAGCCTGTTTGCATGCTCTTCATCATCAGCATAATACTTAGCAACTCTTGCAAACAAATCTTGAAAAGTCTCCCCTTCTAATAGGTAACGATCTACCAATACTGCTTTTCCGAAGTCAGTTAAATTTTTATCTCGCTCAGAATTTAAAGTTATTTTAAACTCTTTTTTATTGATTAACTTTTGCGGCTCTACCTTGAATGCGGCAACTGAGCACATAATAATTCCCTCTTAAAAAACCTTTGATCCTATACTATATATAGTATTAGAATTTGCAATAACTTTTATTTTTAACTAAATATTGATTTTTCAAAAAACATGTTGACACCCCATTAATCCAGCCATTGGAGAAGGGAAAAAAGCAAGGTAGTACGAAAAATGTTATTTACAACCCAAACTTTCTATTTGCTCATTAGCTCTCTTTTTAAGAAAGGTTGAAGCATTAGGAAATTCTTTTTTAAATTTGGCAAATGTAAAGCAAGCCTGCTTAACTTTATGCAATCTGCCGAGAGACTCACCCAGCTTCACTAAACTATCCGGCGCTTTATCGCCGTTAGAGTTTTGCTGATAGCTTTTTAAATACCTTATTGCAGCTTGATTATATTTTTCGGCCTGGAAATTAATTTCTCCGATCCAAAATTGAGCCTCGCTCACTCTCACATGATTGGAGTTATTATCGATAAACTCTTGAAATGATTTAAGTGCTTTATCCGCATCTTTTTCTTTAATTGCAGCATAAGCTTTTTTGTAAAGGATTTCTCCTTGATCATCTTTAGTACTATTTTTGGTCTTATTTAAGCTTTGTTCTTGCTTAGCTTTTTTTTCCAAAGCCTTCTGGTCGCTTCCTTTAAATACATTTTGTTCAGTCAATTGCTCATCGATGGAATCAAGTTTTTTATCAGCTTCACTGGCATTAATTTTAGTTTGATCCTTACGTTGATTAAGTTCATTAAATCTATATTCAATGTCAGAAGAAAATTTTATAAATTTATCATTAAGCTGTGAATATTCAAATTGAAGTTGCTCTATATCACCCCTAATCGTTTTTAACAATTGATAAAGCTCATCGAACTGCGCAGAAACTGCTGCATTACTCGAGTCGCCCGAAGTTTTCGGCTCGGAATAAATCTGCTTCTGTAAAGCCACCATATTTTGTTCAATACCTTCTACTCTTGCAAATAAATCAGTCTCGGAAAGCTTTGGCTTCCTTAGCAAACTTGACTCATCAGATAGTTGAGCAACCGCATTAGCATTTAAACTTAAACAACAGGCGAACAGAAACAATATTTTTTTCATATATATACTATAAAATTATGTTAATTATTTTATTAGGCACATGGATTACTTTCTTAATTTCTGAATTCTCTAAAACCGAGCCGATGTTACCTAGAAGTTTAGCCTGCGCCAGCGTTTCTTCTTCAGTTGCATTTAACTTTATTTCCATAATGCCCCTCATTTTACCATTTAACTGTACAGCAATAGTGACATTATCATCAACTAAAAATTTCGGATTAGCTTCAGGCCAAGCTATATTTATTAATGCATTTTCATTTCCTAAAATACACCACAATTCCTCAGTAACATGAGGGGCAATCGGGTTTAACAGCCTTATCGCCGTTTCAAGCCCCAGCTTATAGGTTGCTTCCGATAAAGAGTTACTGCTTAAATAGTTGGTAAGCTCTCTGATTTTAGCTATCGCCTTATTAAAATGGAAGTGCTCTAAGAAATCAGTCACATCTCTGATAGTTTTATGAATTACTTTTAAAGCCTTTTCATCGTGAGTCGGATTCGAAGATAAAGCGGGATTAATTTCAAGCACCATTTTATATAACTTGGAAAGGTATTTATACGAGCCTTCAATCCCGGTATCAGTCCATTCCAAGTCGCGGTCAGGCGGAGAATCCGATAGTAAGAAAAAGCGCGCGGTATCAGCTCCATACTTCTCTACAATAGAATCTGGATCCACAACGTTCTTCTTAGATTTACTCATTTTTTCCGAACGGCCGAGAACTACTTCTTCTTTGGTCGATGAATGATAAACCTTATTACCTTCTTTTTTTACTTCTTCGGGATATAACCAATTGCCTTTTTCGTCCTTATAAGTTTCATGACAGATCATTCCTTGGGTAAGCAACCTGTCAAACGGCTCAGAAAGATTTAAATAACCGCACTGCTTAAGCGCTTTAGTAAAAAAACGCGAATATAAAAGGTGCATAACAGCATGTTCAATGCCTCCGATATATTGATCAACGGGTAACCAATAATCTACTTGGTTTCTGTCGAAAGCTTCTTCGCTTTGCGGGGAGCAAAACCTTGCAAAATACCAGGAAGATTCAAAGAAAGTATCAAAAGTATCGGTTTCACGGGTAGCTCCTTTGCCGCATTTCGGGCAATTAACATGCTTCCAGGTCGGATGATTGGAAAGAGGGTTTCCCTTACCGGTAAAATTCACATCTTCAGGCAGCTTAACCGGGAGATGTTCTTTAGGCACCGGAACTACTCCGCAATCATCGCAGTATATCATCGGAATCGGACAACCCCAATAACGTTGACGGGAAACCCCCCAATCTCTAAGCCTATACTGAACTTTTCCTTCGCCTTGCTTTAAGCGCTCTAATTCTTCTATAGCTCGTTTTTTAGCAGCAAAGCTATTCATTCCATCCAAAAATCTAGAATTAAACATTACTCCATCTTCTTCTATATATGGCTCTTTGTTATAATCTATTTCTTGATTAGATTTCGGCTTTATCACCGGAATTATAGGTAAATTATATTTTAAAGCAAATTCATGGTCTCTTAGGTCATGGGCAGGGCAGGCAAAAATTGCCCCCGTGCCGTAATCCATGAGTACAAAGTTTGCGATATAAACCGGAAGCTTAATTGAATCGTCAAGAGGGTGCAAAACATAAAGCCCGGTAAATACTCCCTTCTTCTCGACAGTTTCTAAAACTTGTTCGCTTACGGCATTATGGGCACACTCTGCGATAAAAGCCTTAACTTCTTCGTTTTCTACCTGAACTAGAATCGGATGATCATAAGCAACACCTATATAAGAAGCGCCGAACAAAGTATCGGGGCGAGTAGTATAAGCATCTATATATTGCTCACTATTCTCTACTTTAAACTTAACTACGGCACCTTCGGATTTACCGATCCAATTTTTTTGCATAGTCAGCACTTTTTCAGGCCAATTTTTAAGCTTATTCAAATCTTCTAATAATTCATCGGCATACTCGGTAATTTTTAAAAACCACTGCTTTAATTTTTTACGCTCTACAAGTGCGCCCGAGCGCCATCCTCTGCCGTTTTCAACTTGTTCATTCGCAAGCACGGTCTGATCAACCGGATCCCAATTAACTATTGATTCTTTTTGATAAGCAAGACCGGCTGTATAAAAATCTATGAACATTGCCTGCTCATGTTTGTAGTAATCGGCATCACAAGTTGCAAGTTCTCTTCCCCAATCATATGAAAAGCCGATCGGAAGCAATTGCTTTTTCATCGCTTCTATATTCGAGTATGTCCATTCTGCTGGCTGCCGGTTATTTTGAATTGCAGCATTCTCAGCTGGTAAACCGAATGCATCCCAACCCATCGGATGCAATACGTTAAACCCGGCGGATTTCTTAAACCTTGCGACCACATCACCTATAGTATAATTCCTTAAATGCCCCATATGCACTCTCCCGGAAGGATAAGGGAACATCTCAAGCACAAAATATTTCGGTTTAGAAAAATCCTCAGATACTTTAAATGAATTGTTTTGATTCCAATATTCCTGCCATTTTTTCTCTATAACTTTCGGATTATAATCACTCATATTTTTTTGCCGTTTAGTAATTTGGAGTTCAATATATAGCACCTAGGCTAAAATTGCAAAAACTAAACGATATACATAAAAAAAGGAAAACTTAATTTCAAACTATATCAGGCAAAAATCTGCTCCGCTTGGTTAGCATTTTGAAATGTATCACCAAAGTGATCTTGTATAAAGTCTCCGGTAGATTTAGTTACTGCTTCAGATAAATCTTCATACTGTTTTGCTAAATTAGAGAGCTTAGCTTTGTAAAGCTTTCCTTGCTCATCTAATAAGGCTTTGCTTCCTTCAAGGAAATTAGTCTGTTTTTGTTTTACATAAGCATCATATGCCTGCTGATACTTAGCAGTAATATCACCACAATCAACTTTGATTGTGCAATGATAAGTGGTAGTACACAGCTCACTACGGCTATTATAGCCACCGGTTGGGATACAGTTTGTTGTTGAAGAATCACTATTATGCTTATTACACGGAGTGCTCGCTTTTAAAGCTTCTCCTTTTGCATTGCATTCAGCGTCTGCCGAGGCCTGTAAAGAGGCTCTTTGCGCTTCAAAATCCCCCTCTAATTGGCTTTCCTGTAATTCATTATCAGCTGTTAATTTCTCAATAAATTCCTTTTTGAGAGCTTCCTGTTCTTTATTAAATTGCTCCTTAAGCTTTAATAGTGAAGTTAGTTTATTGAGTTGATTGATTAGCCTTCCATCTGCATTATCTTCTAGGTTTGCCTCATCACTATCTATATTTTGCTCTTTTGTTGGAATTTGCGAATAGTCATCTCTTTTAAATTCTCGTTTATCGGTTTCCGGGTTAGTAATTAATTTTCCATCCTTAAGATCCTGCGCCAACTTCTGTGCAAATTCTTCTTTTGTTTTACAACCTATTGCGGCTATCCTTCCTGCGCGGTTGTTCCATAAGTCCATATTTTTTTCAATTGAATAAGATTCCGGAGTATCCGCCTTGTGCTGCTTATCTATATCAAAAAAAGACCCCATTTCCTCAGAAAGATAATGTATATAATTTTTACCCTGGCCAAAAAGTTCATAAGCTTCACCTTTTAGGTTTGAGCTAATATGGTTACCTTCGATTGCTATACTTCCTGCTACATATGCATGCCTAAATGCATCTAAATCGGATTATGTCCGTCTATCACAGTTTTTCCATTAGAAAGCGTTTTATAAGGAAGTGACCCAACATATTGTTTATAAGCTTGATTAGCTTCCTCACTTTTTTTAATTATAAATTCTTGCTTTATTTTTTTATATTCATCATAAGCTGGTATAGTCATAATATTACTCCTGATTAGTAAAATTAATTATTTTTCCTTTGTAAAAAATAAACTTTGCGGTTCCATTATAACATGTTGAATGAATATTATTTGAGAAAAGATTAATATTTATAAATCCTCTTCTTATATTTATTACCATAACTTCCTCGCCTTTATAGTTAAATTGCATGTTATAAATATCATCTGCTAACTCTGCTCCATTTGGTTTATTTCTCTTTACATGGTTCTTTACTCCATATTCATAAGGAAAATATATACAACACTCATCCCATTTAAAATCAGTCAAATTTCTAATCTGAGTTGATTTTGCATTGCTGTGGAGAGCTTCTCCTAACTTTTTTTGAAATAAATATTGATCTTCTTTGTCTAAATATCCGTTTAAATCAAGGTAAACATAGGAAACGAGAAGCATAGCGCCTAATAAGGTTACCACTACGGGAACTCCAAATAATATAACAATTAATTTTTTCCAATTCATACAATATTACCTTTTTATCTGCACTTATATTTTATTTTTATCACTTGTACTACCCAACTATTCATTTATTATTTATTTAAATGTAATAAAACTAAAAAATTAAAAGTAGATTTCATATAAAGCTTTTTTTATTAAAATAGGTAAGAGATCGAGAGACCGATACAAGCAGCTTATTATTAAAATATAAGATGATTTTTTAAGTTAAATAAAAATTTATTGGTAACATGCTAGCTTTGCTGTACTTTCTCATTAAAGTTATCCTACCTTAAAGAATAAATTTTTTATGTTCAGATAACTAAACTTAACTTCCATCTTTTAAAGTTACCTAATATGTATCTTTATATTTTATTTTAGAAAAGATTTTTATATACTTCGGTAAAATATAGAAAGATTTTACATAAATATATGATAGCTTCCTCTACCCAACCATCGGATTTACTATCAGATTCAATAAAAACCGCAATAACTCCGATGATGCAACAGTATCTTAATGTGAAAGCAATGCATGAAGACTACCTGTTGTTTTATAGGATGGGTGATTTTTATGAGCTCTTTTTTAATGATGCGGTGGTTGCGGCAGATATCTTAAATATTACACTTACTAAGCGCGGTAGGCATAAGGGTGAAGATATTCCTATGTGCGGGGTTCCTTCCCATGCTTATGACTATTATCTTGAAAAGTTAATTAAAGCCGGTTTCAAGGTTGCTATCTGTGAACAATTAGAGACCCCTGAAGAGGCAAAAAAGCGGGGATATAAAGAAGTAGTAAAGAGGGAAGTGGTAAGGATAATTACTCCGGGAACCATAATAGAGGAGTCATTACTTGAATCCAAACAAACTAATTACCTTTGCTCAATTGCAGTTATTGATAAAATAATTGCCCTTGCCTGGATAGATATAACTACCGGGGAATTCTATATCTCTACTACTAATGGCTTTTCTCTTGCAAGTGACCTCGCCAGACTTTCGCCAAGTGAGATAATATTACCCGAAAAGTTGTTTCAAGGTGAAAGGATGAAGCAAGTATTACAGGAATATAACAAGAATATTTCAGTACGAGCTAATAACATATTTGATTACACGAGAAGTGAGAATCGTCTAAAACAATTTTTTAACCTCACCTCATTAGAAGGCTTAGATAATTATAATAAAGCTGAAATAACAAGTGCAGGAGCATTAATTGAATATATAGAACATACGCAAAAAAGCGCTCTTCCTAAAATTAACCGCCCGAAGAAAATTGACTCCAAACATTTTATGCTGATTGACCGGGCTACCAGAAGAAATTTGGAAATTGAGAAGGATATTAAAGGTCAAAAGAAAAACTCCTTACTTAGCGTGATTGATAAAACATTAACTTCTTTAGGGGGAAGGTTACTCAGCACTCAACTCTCTGCACCTATGTGTGATCAAAGCTCGATTAACCGAAGGCTGGATAATGTTGAATGTTTTATAAAGCAAAGCAGCTTAAGAACTAAAGCAAGGGAGCTTCTAAAAGCATTTCCGGATATAGAGCGCGCCTTATCAAGGATATTTGCAAAACGCACAAGCCCTCGCGATTTAGGGATAATTCGTGACGGATTGGATATTGCCTTACTTATTGCTGAAACGCTAACCTTTTCATCTGAGTATTTATCTGAAGAAATAAAGCAAAATCTAAACTATTTAGGGAATTTCGGTAATCTGTTAGAAAAGCTTAAAAGCGCATTAAAAATTGAATTACCGCTCAATATTAAAGAAGGAAATTTTATCAGACAAGGATACCATTTAAAACTGGATGAGCTAAGGGATATAAAAATAAATGCTAATTCAAGTTTAATAAAACTTAAGGAAAAATACCAATTACTAAGCGGTATACCTACGCTAAAAATATCACATAATAACATTTTAGGATATTTTATAGAAATAACCCCTTCCAACCTTAAAAAAATGCCTGAAGATTTATTTATTCATAGGCAAACTCTGGGTAATTCAATCAGGTATACCACCGAGGAATTAAAGCAACTTGAAAGCGATATCAAGCTTTGTGAAGAACGTTTTTACGGTTTAGAGCAGGAAATATTTGCCGAACTTATTAACGGGGTTACCTCTTATTCAGATAATATAGCACTTCTTTCCCAGGCAATTTCCGTAATTGATGTTTCTTCCTCACTTGCGACCCTTGCGGTTGAAATGGAATATGTGCGCCCCTTAGTTGATAGCTCAAAAAGCTTTGAAATCATAGAAGGTAGACACCCCGTTGTTGAAAAATATTTAAAATCTAAATTTATTCCTAATGACTGCATTCAAAATGAAGAGCAAAATTTATGGTTGATTACCGGGCCTAATATGGCGGGTAAGAGTACATTTTTAAGACAAAATGCACTGATATGCATACTCGCTCAAATCGGTAGTTTCGTGCCTGCTAAAAGTGCCCATATCGGGATTGTTGATAAGCTGTTTAGTAGAATCGGCTCAGGCGATGATATATCGAGAGGACAATCCACCTTCTTAGTTGAAATGGTAGAAACCGCCTCCATTTTAAATAATGCTACTCCCGATTCATTTGTTATTTTGGATGAACTCGGCAGAGGGACTTCAACCTATGACGGTTTATCAATCGCTTGGTCGGTGATTGAAAACATCCATAATGAAATTAAATGCCGAACATTGTTTGCTACCCATTATCATGAGCTCACTGAACTTGAACAGCATTTAAAGCACCTAAGGTGCTACACGATGAAAGTTACCGAGTGGGAGGAAAAAATAATATTCATGCATGAAGTTATAAGAGGAAAGGCAGACAGGTCCTACGGCATTCATGTAGCTGAAATCGCAGGTGTACCCTTATCCGTTATTGAAAGAGCAAATTTGATTTTAACTCAACTGGAACTGAAAAATTCCGGCTCCTCGGCTCCTTCTTCCATACCCGCGGCTTCTCCTTCCGTAAAGCCTAAAAACGACAAACTGGAACTAAAGTTAAAAGAAATTGACATAGATGCCCTCGCTCCCAGAGAAGCACTTGATATCTTGTATGAACTTAAAAATATGGTTAAATAATATGAAAGCATTTCCTTATACCAGGCTCAGAAGAAACCGAAAAGAACAATGGTCGAGAGATATGGTTGCCGAAAATCACATCTTTCCTTCTAACTTAATACTTCCTGTATTTGTTAAGGAAGGTAAGGAGGAGTCGGAGCCGATTGCCTCTATGCCGGGTGTAAATAGGCTTTCCATTGATAATTTAGTTAAGGCGGCTAAAGAAGCAAGGTCGTTGGGCATTCTGGCGATCGCCCTTTTTCCTTATATTGAGCCGGCATTAAAAGATGATAAAGGTAGTGAAGCATTAAATAAGGATAATTTATTATGTAGAGCCATTAAGGAACTGAAGGATAAAGTTCCTGAGCTTGGCGTAATTACTGATGTTGCGCTTGACCCTTATACCAGCCATGGCCATGATGGTATTATAAATGCGAGGGGTGATATTATTAATGATGAAAGCATTGAAGTTTTATGCGAGCAGGCGTTAATTTTAGCGCAAAGCGGATGTGATATTGTTGCTCCTTCCGATATGATGGACGGTAGAATCGGCGCTATTAGGGAAACTTTAGAGGAAGAAGGCTTAACCGATACTCAAATTCTTGCTTATGCGGCAAAATATGCTTCTTGCTTTTACGGGCCCTTTAGAGGCGCCGTCGGCTCGCAGTCTTTACTGGGCGGCAAGGATAAAAAGACTTATCAAATGGATTTTGCTAATTCCGATGAAGCCTTAAGAGAAGTGGAGCTGGATATTTCCGAGGGAGCGGATATGGTGATGATTAAACCGGGGTTGCCTTATCTGGATATCATTCGAAGAGTTAAAGATAATTATAATATCCCGATCTTTGCTTATCAGGTAAGCGGAGAATATTCAATGATTAAAGCAGCGAGTGCTGCCGGGTTTATTGATGAACAAAAAGCGTTTTTAGAAACGATGCTCTGCTTTAAGCGTGCGGGTGCAAACGGAATATTTACTTATGCAGCAATCGCAATCGCAAGGTGGCTGTGGTGAGGAATTATACATACAGAATACATAAAAAAGATGCACATCTTTTTGAAATAGTTTGCATGCAGACTATAAAGTACTTCCCGATATTGCTTCCGGCTATGGCCTATTTATATGATTACATATATTTTATTCAGTTAGGTATTCAAGTTGATCAGATTCCAAGCTCATTTTTTGATCATCTTAGGTCTGTCTTAAATTGGTTACCTGAGATAGGTTTGTATTTTTTATTTAACTTTGCTTTAGTCCTCTGTTTTATTCGTAATAAAAAAGAGGAAGAGCCAAATAATAAAACAAGAATTATTAGTTTTATTCTTTTGCTTCCAGCTATCATTTCTTTTTTAGTAGCAATATCATTTGAACTCCCTTACCATTACATCACATTATATTTGATTATTATTTTTTCTATATATGTATCTTTTATATATTTTCTAGAAAATTTGGAAACATATAGAGAAGCACTTTCTAACCAAATAAGAACTGGCATTAGAAGCTTTTTAGCTTTATTAACAATCACCTTGTCTCTTAGCTTCTACCAAGGCAGATATGATTATTATCAACTAAAAACGGGAACAGAAAAATTTAAAACTAAGATAATTATAAAAGATAATAAAAATATTAACCTTAAAGAAACAAACTATAAAGAGGAAGTTTTAGTTAGACCGCTTGAAGCAGGTGTAATATGGTATGATAGATCCAATAATTCATTTAATTTTTCCAAATGGGACGATATTGAGAAAATAAAATTTCTAAATAAACGGCCTTTATTAAATGAAACTAAAAACCCGCCTAATAATACTAATACAACACAAATAAAATAAACTATATAAAATAGTTAAAGTTTAACTCAAACAAATATGTAATGTATTAAACTTAATTTGAAATACCTTGTAATTAATCCAACTTTTCTTTGGGATATTTTTGGGCAGCTAACCTCAAGATTCTTATTGCTCTTTCAGGCTGCAGAGCATAAACTCTTCTCACCACTTCTTCTAATTGTGGCTTTCTTTTCAGTTCATTTTCGGTTTGCATTAACACAAATCTAAAATCAAGTAAGGCTGCTCTTTTTTCTTCTTCACTAAAGTAAATCGGCTTTAAATCATGCTCAACCACAAAATTTGCCATTTTAACTACAAGAGAATTAAACTTTTCCTTAGCAACTAGTTTCTCCTCATTTGTAGCAGATTTAGAATTTTTAATCAGGGAATATGACATAACAGCTTTATGAAATATAATAAGCTCTTCATCAGGAAGGCTCTTTAATATCTGATTATCTAAGTTAAGATGTTTCTCGTCCTTCAAAGCTTTATTACCCGCTTTAACGCTTGAGCAACCTACCAGTGAAAATGTCAGTATAAATAAAACTACATATCGCATTAAAAACATAATCTAATAACCGCACAATTATTTAATGATTTGCTGAATTATAACATTATATACTTAAATTAGCTAAATAAAAAAGGTTTGCATAGAAATTTAATATTATTTTAAAATTCTTAATGGTGTTTTTAATACTAGAATACTTGGCTACCAGGCAAGCAATGACTTTAATAATAATATTGAGCAATTCCAATGATTATAAGATGAATAAAACCTCAATATTACCCAAATTTAAAAGTGGTTTAGGTACAAATTTTGAAATTCTTACAAAAGTTACTATTGCCGCTTTAGTAAGCTCAGGGGTAATAATTAATTATATATATGTATTCTTTCTCGGATTTAACCCGTACTTAATACCATTTATTTTATCAGATCACATTAATACTTCAGTAAGTGTATTATTTGAGCTTCTAATAGTTTACTTTTGCTTATTTATTCAACCCTTTTTTCTTTATAAGGAAACGATAACCAATACCTCTCCTCATGTTAATAGTAGAAAAATCATATTTGCTGAATATGTCTCTTTATTTTCTAAATTATTGCTTATTACATTAGCTGCATACTTTAGTTATAATATATATACGCTTAATAAAAATTTTGATTTTAGCTCATATATATTATACCCGATAATAATTGCTTTTGCCTTTTATCTGGTAATAGTTTACGCTTTAACTTTTATCAGTGCTTTTAATCCAAAGATTAGATTTGGCCTAAGTGCCTCCTTTGCTTTTTTAGTCTTTGCAGTTTCCAAAGCTTTATGCATTTTTAATATGGATTCCGTAAATTTTGATCGCGAACTTTATTTGACGACAGTGGAAAACTCTGACGGTAAAGAATATACTCTTTTGAAATCTTTTGAAAAGGGCGAGGTTATTTATGAAACCGATAAGAAAAGATTTGTTTTCTTAAAAGGAGATAAAACAGGGGCAATAATTCCTATGATAAGGCTTGAAGCAGATAATAATAAAAATAATAATTCTTAGTTTTTTATTTAACCTCAGTAAATATGCTTTATAATGTTTATAATGGCCAATGATTTAAATATTTGTATATATAGTAAATTAAGTTGAATATCTAACACATTTATTCAAATATAATAAGTTAAGTTTAATATGACTATATAGCCTACAACTGAAAAATCAGATAATAAGAACAGTAAGAAGCATACATCTCGCCGCCATTTATAGCGTGTATTTGTTGTATAAATGGCATAACCGTTTATATGCAAACTTAGCTTAATTTTTTTAGCTCAACTAGCTCCCTATATTCAACTTAATTTACTCCATTAACTCATCAGATTGCTTAAATGTCTTTCTCTAAAAAGAGTGTAAGGTAAAAAAATATAATTGATTCCGGAAAAACCCTGCTTGGGACCATAGATATATGAGATACCCAACTTAAATTTATTATTAATATACTCTTTAAAATTTAAATGATCCCTCTACACCCTAAACTTAAGCGCTTCTTCCAGGTATTTTATCTCATCCCTCAGCTCATCTCTCACAACTTCAGAGGATTCTTTTTCCATTTCCTGAATGGTTGCGGTAAGCCTACTTTCAAACTGCTCAAAATTAATTTTATCTGTGCTTACGGCTTCATCAACTATAACTGTACAAAGTTCGGCAGTTACTTTAACCGTACCTGCCGAAACTACATACTTTTCAGTTATAGTTTCATCCTGATAAATATTAATTACACCGGGCATAATAGTAGTAATATAGTTTTCATGGCCGTATAACACACCGAACTCTCCACCTTCACCCGGAAGCACTGCCATAGTAACTTCCAAGTTAGCTAAGGTCTTTTCAGGAGAAATAATTTCAAGTCTAATTTTAGTCATCTACTATGCAGCCTCTAAAGCAAGTTTTTTAGCCTTCTCAATTGCCTCATCAATATTTCCGACCATATAGAAAGCAGCTTCGGGAAGATCATCATACTCCCCTTCCACCAAACCTTTAAATCCTTGAATGGTATCTTTGAGCGCAACAAATTTCCCGGAGATACCGGTAAATACTTCCGCTACATGGAACGGTTGTGATAAGAATCTTTGGATTTTCCTAGCTCGGGCTACAATAAGTTTATCTTCTTCACTAAGCTCGTCCATCCCTAAAATCGCAATAATATCTTGTAACGACTTATAGGTTTGAAGAATTCTTTGTACTTCTCTTGCCACCTTATAATGCTCTTCTCCGATAATATCAGGGCTTAGCATTTGCGATGTACTATCTAACGGATCTACCGCCGGATAAATTCCGAGCTCGGCAATTTGTCTGCTAAGTACCGTTGTTGCATCAAGGTGGGCGAATGAGGTAGCAGGCGCCGGGTCAGTTAAGTCATCGGCCGGAACGTATACCGCCTGTACGGAAGTAATCGAACCTTTCTTGGTAGAGGTAATCCTTTCCTGTAATGTACCCATTTCGGTTGCGAGAGTCGGCTGATAACCTACAGCGGAAGGAATTCTCCCGAGGAGTGCGGAAACCTCCGAACCGGCTTGAGTGAACCTGAAAATGTTATCAATAAAGAATAATACATCCTGCCCTTCCTGGTCTCTAAAATATTCAGCTTGAGTAAGCCCGGTTAACGCTACTCTTGCCCTTGCTCCCGGCGGCTCGTTCATTTGGCCGTATACGAGTGCAACTTTAGAGTTTTGCGGGTTTTCCAGATCAATAACTTTTGAGTCAATCATCTCATGGTATAGGTCATTACCTTCTCTCGACCTCTCCCCCACCCCGGCAAACACTGAAAATCCGCCGTGTGCTTTAGCAATATTATTAATTAGTTCCATGATGATTACGGTTTTACCGACCCCTGCTCCCCCGAATAAACCGATTTTACCGCCCTTGGCATATGGTGCTAAAAGATCAATAACTTTAATACCGGTAGTTAAAATTTCATTTGCGGTAGATTGCTCGATTAACTCAGGAGCCGGCGCATAAATGGAAGCTGATTGAGTTGATTTTATTTCACCTCTGTTATCGATTGGTTCCCCGATAACATTCATAATACGCCCTAAAACTTCTCTTCCGACCGGAATGGTGATGGGGCTTTCGGTATCAATAACTTCCTGTCCTCTGCTTAAACCGTCGGTAGAATCCATAGCAATTGCGCGCACAGTATTTTCACCGATATGCTGAGCTACTTCCAATATAAGCTCTTTACCTTGATTTTCACATTTCAATGCATTCAAAATCCGAGGTAAGCCCTGCTCGAATTTCACATCTACTACCGCACCGATTACTTGTTTTATAATTCCTTTATTTGCCATAACTCACATCATTTAAAAATGTTATTTTTCTTTATTATCTGATTATACTTTGTTCTTTGCCTCTATTTTCTAATATTCTTTCAGCCACACTTTTCTCTTTATTAGCAGTATCGCTTTTAATAGTTTCACTTAGCCCTACAACGTTAGCTTTTTTGTCATAATTTTTTAAAGCTTCGCTTATTTTTTCTTGTATTTCATTATTTAATAGATCCATTGCTTTATTAATGGCATGTACAGCATCCATCTTCCTAACTGAAGAAGGATAGTTGGTCGAGTTTGGTATAGGACCATAATTTAGGAAATTGGCATATTTATGTGCTTCAATAATAAAACCAATCCTTTCCTCAATTTCTAATGATTTTACTCCTTTATTAAAATGAGCTTCTGCTTCCAATAAAGTTTCCGCTATATCAGAAAGCTTTTCAAGTTCGCCTATTGTTAGGTATTCTTTGCTTGTATCGCTTAAAGATTTAGCAGGTCTAGTCGCACCATGACTTAATGATAATCTGGTATCTTCTGAAAAGCCATCTAGTATAGCTGATGGGTTAGATGATAATGTACGCCCGCTGAGTCTACCACTAACTTTAGTAACGCTACCCAATCTTTGTGTAAAACCTTTCATAACTTTCTCCTTTAAATTGCTTCCGCGCCTGATATAATCTCAATTAATTCCTTAGTAATATATGCCTGTCTCGTTCTATTATAAACAAGCTGTAACTTTTTAATCATTTCCCCAGAGTTCCGTGTGGCATTATCCATCGCCGTCATACGTGATGCATGCTCACCGGCGAAACTTTCCAACAATGCTTTATAAATCTGCACCTTTAAATTTTTCGGCAGTAAATCCAACAATATTTTTTCTTTATCCGGCTCAAATTCAAATTCATTAATAATCTTTTCTTCCTCTTCCTTCAGCTCTTCCTTCAGAAGCGGAATTAATTGCTGCTGAGTCGGAACTTGAGCTATTACCGATTTAAATTTATTATAATAAATATGACAAGAATCAACCTGATTATCATGAATTAAAGATAACGCTCTTTCAGCTATATCACAGGCTTCGGAGTATTTCACTCCCTTACTTCTTATTCCGTCTTTATGAGCAATAATATATTTACCGTAATTTTTCTTTAAAAGCTCATATCCTTTTTTGCCGATACAAATTATCTTAATACTTTTTCCTTGTGCAATAAGATTATCTATAACCTTTCTTACCGTCTTAATTATAGAAATATTAAAAGCACCGCAAAGCCCTCTATCAGCCGTCACCACGATCATTAACCGAACTTTCTCTTCATTCTCGTTTTTAAGCAATGATATTTCCTCAAACTCTTTACCCGCAAGCGAAGAAGCAGCAAGCAATATATTCTGCATTTTGTCTGCATAATGGACTGCGGCTTCGGATTTCTCTCTAGCTTTTTTAAGCTTAGAAGTAGATACCACTTTCATCGCCTTAGTAATCTTTTGTGTAGACTTAATGCTTTTTATTCTGTTTTTTAGTGACTGTAATGATGGCATCTGTTTTCAACCCTTTTATGCAAACATTTTAGCACTTTGCTCAAGGAAAGCTCTAAGCTCGGCTTCCGTCTCTTCGCTAATCTTCTGTTCTTTTTTAATTTTATTTAAGATTTTCGGATTATTATTAAGCTCTCGGACTAATTCTTCCTCAAATCTTTTTACGTCTTTTACCGGGATAGTATCAAAATAACCTTTAACTCCGGCAAAAATTATTGCAACCTGACTTTCTACAGAATACGGTTTGAATTGGGCTTGTTTTAATAATTCCGTTAGCCTTGAACCACGCGCCAATAGCTTTTGAGTTGAGGCATCGAGATCCGAACCGAATTGGGCGAACGCCTCCATTTCACGATATTGAGCAAGCTCAAGTTTAACGCTTCCTGCAACTTGTTTCATCGCTTTAATTTGCGCAGCTGATCCTACCCTACTTACTGATAGCCCGACGTTTACGGCAGGCCTAACCCCTTTATAAAACAATTCCGTTTCAAGGAAAATCTGACCGTCGGTAATAGAAATTACGTTAGTCGGTATATATGCCGAAACATCCCCGGCTTGTGTTTCAATAACCGGAAGCGCAGTCAAAGAACCTGCCCCTTTCTCATCAGACATCTTAGCAGCACGCTCAAGCAAGCGCGAATGTAAGTAAAATACATCGCCCGGATAAGCTTCACGCCCTGGCGGACGTCTTAAAAGTAACGACATCTGACGATATGCAACAGCATGTTTAGATAAATCATCATATGCAATTAACGCATGCATAGCATTATCTCTAAAATATTCACCCATTGCACATCCTGTATAGGGAGCTAAAAATGCCATCGGTGCAGCTTCCGACGCACTTGCTACAACAATAATCGAATAATCCAGCGCACCTTCTTCTTCTAATTTTTTCACTATTTTAGCAACCGAAGAACGCTTCTGCCCGATTGCAACATATATACAGTAAATCTGCTTTGCCGTATCTTTTTCAATGTGAGCGGTCTTTTGATTTAAAATCGTATCTAAAACGAGAGCAGTTTTACCTGTCTGCCTATCACCAATAATTAATTCACGCT
>NZ_JSWE01000147.1 GCF_000815465.1 Candidatus Jidaibacter acanthamoeba
CTGAAGCACTGGTTAAAGTAGGAGCAGGGCATGTAGATATAGTAGTACCTGCGCTCATAAATGCTTTAAAGGATAGTGATTGCTGGGTCAGGTGGAATGCAGCTGAAGTACTGGGTAAAGTAGGAGCAGGGCATGGAGATTTAGTGGTACCTGCGTTAATAGAATCTTTAGAGGATGAGGATGTCAGGATCAGAGCAGCTGAAGCACTGGGTAAAGTAGGAGCAGGGCATGGAGATATAGTAATACCTGCGTTAATAGAATCTTTAGAGGATGAGGATGAGGATGTCAGGAGCAGTGCAGCTGAAGCATTGGTTAAAATAGGAGCAGGGCATGGAGATATAGTAGTACCTGTGCTAATAAATGCTTTAAAGGA
>NZ_JSWE01000148.1 GCF_000815465.1 Candidatus Jidaibacter acanthamoeba
AACAAGAAGAAGCTAAACAGAAAGAACAGGGGCTGAGAGGGAAAGAAAAAAGAGGGGATAAGAATGATAGCCAAGAGTATAGGGAACAAAGGATATCGAGTTATGAAGAGATACATAGAGCTAAGAAGCCAATAGAAATAAAAGGGTTATTTGAAGACGCTAAAAGTAAAAAGCTAGTAATATACGGAAGAGCTGGAATAGGGAAAACGACATTATGTCAATATTTAACGGTTGCCTGGCAAAAGGAAGAAATATGGCGAAATAAGTTTAGAGCAGTAATTAAGTTGCCGCTTAGAGAGTTAGCTAACTACATAGAGACCGAGAATAGCGCCACACTAGAAGGTTTTATAAAGCAGACCTATTTGCCCGGGGTACGAGGTATTAGAGAATCAGAGATAGCACAGTTTTTAGGAAACAATGTAGGTAATATACTCTACCTACTTGATGGATATGATGAGATAGTTCCCTTGCTTAGAAAGCCGGGAGTAGGTGCTAAGCTAGGCAGTATAGTAAGAGGGATAATAGAAGATAGTATGGCTCATACTATAGTAACTTCTAGGCCTGCTAGGATTGAGCACAAGTTTGACCAAGAGTATGAGAATGTAGGGTTTATAGATCAGGATATTGAAAGGTATGTAAGTACATTTAAATCTGAAAGAGCAAAAGAGATACTGAATTTCTTAAAGAATAATAAGAGCTTATGGGGGATAGCTCATATACCGATTAACTTAGAGTTAATCTGCAGTGCATGGGGAATAAGCGGAGGAATAGATAAGGTTAGTACGATGAGTCAGTTATATGGAGCTATAACTGATAGGCTAATGGAGAGATATGTAGTTAAGAATCATGCAATAGAGCTAGATGATTTAACATGTAGGAAATTTAATAAAAGAACCCAGCCTATAGTAAGATGTCTTGAGAGAATAGCATTTAGGGGGATGAAAAATAACCAGATAATAATTCCGATAAAAGAGATACAAGGGATTATAGCGGAAGAAGAAAAGAGGAGTGGAGTAGGAAATTTACTAAGAGAAGTATTAAAGAGTGGAATGGTTAAAATAATAGGTGAGAATAATGATGAGAATAGGGAGATATATTTCCTACACTTAAGTTTCCAAGAGTATTATGCAGCAAAGTATATAGCAAGAGCAATTAATAATATAGGGACTGAAGAGTATAAGCAAGTATATGCATTTATTAGCGAGAATAAATACATACCTTACTATGAAGTAATGATGTGGTTCAGTGCTGGTGTATTATATCAGCAAGGAAGAGCTAGAGGTAATTATGAAGGATTAAATGGGTTCTGGAGGATAGTAGAAGCAGAGCCGCGAGAATTGGTAGGAATAAGGCATGTAAGTTTAGTAATTCGAAGTTTAGAAGAGTGTGAAGCTAGTGAAAAGGTAGAGAAACATAAAGAATTAATAAACTATATCAAGCAATGGATAAAAGTTAGAGCCAACATTCGGCATCTTCGCACCTTTATGATAGAAATACTTAAAACCACCCCTCCATATTCCAAGCTATAGCTGAAGTATTTATTGAATTAATGGAAGATAAAGAAAGATATGTAAGGCAAGCAGCCGCAGAGAGTTTAGGTAAGATAGGGCAAGGAAGTGAGAAAGTAATTGATGCACTACTTATAGCTCTGGAAGATAAAGATTATTGGGTAAGGGAAGCAGCAGTAAAGAGTTTGGGTAGTATCGGGCAAGGAAGTGAGAAAGTAATTGATGCACTACTCATAGCTCTAAAGGATG
>NZ_JSWE01000149.1 GCF_000815465.1 Candidatus Jidaibacter acanthamoeba
AGTTACTGCTATATATAATAGTGTAAAACTTCCTTGATCGTATAGAAACTTATATTTACCCACATCATCATTACGCGCAAATACATTTGGATTAACACCTGTCTTAAGTAGCCCGTCTAATAATCTTGGGTTATGCTTTTCTATTGCTTTGAATGCTTCTATTTCAGGTTTTAGCTTTAGCGGTTCCCAATGCCTGATGATAAAAGCTTTTATTAACGCTTCATTTTCTCCGCTATCTAAATATATTGCTCCTATAATCGCTTCCATAGCATCAGCTAATATTCGATCGTTAATTTGATCCTCATGTATAATTTCACCATTCTGTATTATATATTCACCAAGGTTTAACTTCTTCGCTACATCTAATAATGTACCTTTGTTACTTACCAGATTTGATACCCTATTATTTAACTCACCTTTTTTACTTTTAGGATTTTGTTCAAGCACTAAGCTTGTTACTGCAAGCTCTAATACTCTGTCTCCTAAAAACTCTAAACGCTCGTTAGTTTTTTGATGCTGCTGTTGGTATAATTTTATATTATTTGCTACTGTTTTTGTTAATGCCTCTATTAACAAAGCTTTATCTTTAAATTTATATTTTAGCTCTATTTCTAAGATGCTATACTTTTCAGGTCCTATAAAATCCCTGGTATTTCTGGTCGCTTTCATAATTGTTGCACCTTGCTAATATTGAATTTAATTAATTTAGCTTTAATAAATAATACATATTATTTATTTTATAAAATTAATTATTATTAAAATTATATGGTGATTTTCTCAACACTTTATAGTTACTATTAAAATTCTTAAATTATTAGTACTATATATTACATAAGCAAACAGGGGTTATCATACTCTTGCGCGACCTGCATAGAACGTTTACACTCCCCTAAAGCAGGAATAATAGCATTATATAAAATATGAGTATCCATTTCAAACTTCATTGAAATTATAGACTTAAACTCCCATTCAAGAGACTGCCT
>NZ_JSWE01000150.1 GCF_000815465.1 Candidatus Jidaibacter acanthamoeba
GGAGATAAAGAGGAAAGTTCGGAGAAGAGACAGAATGCTGAAGATAAGGAAGGAGAAGGAGTAAATAGAGAGAAGAAAGAGGAAAGTAAAAAGCCTGAAACAACGACAAAACCGACAGGTAATAATAATCAAAACAGCAGAGCAAAACAAGAGCAGAACAAAGCATCTGATCAAGGTGAAAAATCTGGCGAGGAAAATAAAAAGTCTAATACAGAAAGTAATACTAAAAAAGATTTTTCTGCTAGTGATACAAAATCTAAAATTAATCCTGATTCCTATGACAATGAAAGAGATAATTTAAGGAATATTCAGGAAGGTAGGAAAGTTGATAGAGCAACTCAAGAAGTCAATAAACCTTCAATTGAACTATTTGCTAGACGTGTCGATGGTACTGGTGGTGCGTATCAACATGGATTTACTATATTTACAGATAGTCAGGGTCAGAAAACTATAATTACCGGGTTTCCTGAAGATAATGGGATAAAAGGTATGTTATTTGATAACTTAGAAGTTATTGACTGTCCTTATACAAAAGAAAATAGACATCGAATTGGTAAAGATTGGGAAGCAAAAGATGTTAAACATTGGAGTATACAGAAGCAGGAGTTAAATAGTGATGCTGATTTACAGTTTAAGTTATCAAGAGCAAGAGAAGCAGTAAAAATGATTGAAACTGGTAATAATGGTGGTAGGTTTGATTATGATTTATGCTTCACGGATAAATGCTGGGGTGGAAATAGCAACACAGTGCAAAAGGAAATCTGGAATGCTATGGGATATGAGATAAAGGTTCCAAAAGGATTTTCACTACCCGGTATAGATGGAAAATTTTACAATGAGCCTTGGAATGATTTTAAGAATATATTTAGAGAAGGAATGCAAAAGAATAAATATAAATAGGGTGTTAAAGATATGAAGATAAGGAAAATAATAAAGTTTATATTGATAACGATGATTGGCTTTATGATAGGAAAGATAGGGGTGCGTGAGCTACATGATAGTAAGAGACCATTTAAATTTGAAGAATATAAAACAGGTGAAATATTAGAAGAAGCAGTAAGGGAAAAGTTTCCAAATGGAATGGATGTACATGAAGCTGTTAATATCTTAGAAAATTCAGGAGCTAAATGTAGTTTAGATAAAAGCCATGAGGCTAGGTATCCTTATATACATAAAGGAGCTAAATATATAGCAACTTGTAGCTATCAAGCAGATTTTCTTTCTTTAAATCCTCTTATAAGTTATAGAATTGTATTACAAACGAACGCTAATTATAAGTTAATTTATATTGATGCAATGAGAGTGAATGGAGTTTTTGTTATCTAGGTTAGTCTTTTCTAAATATAGTCTAAGAATGTAATATATAAATATACTAAAGAGCTACAGGGGAAGTTACACCTAACATAGGGATTAGTGGAGATAGGAGTATAAAGAGTAAAGACTTTACAGCATTTTTATCTGGGATATTTGGTGAGGAAGTGAGAGTAGAGGCTGGTAAGCTGATATATGAGGGAGATAATATTAAGGGGAGTAAGGTATATGAGAAGAAGGTAGGAGAGGAAGAAGTAA
>NZ_JSWE01000151.1 GCF_000815465.1 Candidatus Jidaibacter acanthamoeba
GGACGATAGTTTGTGAAGGCGATACTTGTGAAACTGAAAAAGCAAACCGAGATGCGAGTCAACCGCAAAGCTGGTCTACAAACTATGATATTGAAACAATCAAAGGATACTTCAGCAGTTTTGATACTGATGAAGCAAAGCGCAACATACCGAAAGATGAGAATGGGAACATAGATTGGGAAGAAGCTGTAGGAGGGTATTTCCGATCTGCATATGATCAGTTTAGCAAGATATTTGCAAGTGATGAAAGCAAAGCTAAGGAGGAATTTGAGAAGGCTAAGCAAAAT
This sequence comes from Candidatus Jidaibacter acanthamoeba, assembly GCF_000815465.1. NCBI lineage: Bacteria > Pseudomonadati > Pseudomonadota > Alphaproteobacteria > Rickettsiales > Candidatus Midichloriaceae > Candidatus Jidaibacter > Candidatus Jidaibacter acanthamoebae. The sequence goes on from NZ_JSWE01000151.1 coordinate 288, forward strand.
AAAGATAACGTGAAAGAGGAGAAGGAACCTGAGAAGGAGTCGGAAAAAGAGCAGGAAGGAAGCTCTAAGGAGAATAGGAAAAAGCAAGGAGAAGATAAAGAATCTAAAGGTTCAGAAGATATCAATAAGGAAGGATCAGGAAGTAAGGAAAGATTTAAAGCTGAAAGCAATAACGGCAAAGACTCATTCCCCGATTTTACAAGTTATACTGAAGCTGAAGAGAATCAAGATGGTGCCCCGCAAGATCAATCAAGTAACACTGAGGAAGCAAATCAAAAAGAAGAAGTACTAATAAGAGGAGATAAAAGGGTTGATGGATCTATAGGATATCTATTAGACAAAGTAGGTGATGCAAGTGCTGCAACTAAGGAAGTAATAGATGCAGCGAAAGAGAATGTTAAGGAGAATTATCCTAATGTATATGAAGGAGCAGAGGTAGTTAAAACGATATGGGATAGGACTTGGGGGCTCTTAGGAATATCAGTAAAAGGGTTTATAGGAATACTTATAGGGAAGGAGGAAGCTGATGTAGGACTTAAGAAAGTATCAAATTTAATAGAAGAGGCTGATGAACTAATAAAAGAGGGAATGAGTGACAAGCAGAAGGAGGGGATGAATGGAATCTACACGGCAGCAGATGCAGCTGCAAAACTATTTGGGGCAGGATATGCGGCTAAGGAAATATTTAAAAAGAATTTAAAAAGCAGTGTGACTAAATCTGATGGTAAACCTGATGTGCATGTTGAGACGCAGGCTAAAGGTAAGGTGGATGATATTAAATTAGATCCATATCAGGAAGCAATGAGAGAAGGTGGTAAACATCAGATATGGGCTAAGCAATATGTGGATAAACCTGATATAGAGTTAGAAAGAGGAATAAGATCTATTGATAAACAAATTAAAAATCATCAAGATAAAATTGCTAATCCTACTAAAACTGAGAACTGGAATAATTTAAGACCTGAACATCAACAAGATTTAATAAGCAAGAAATGGCCTAGTGACATTAAAAGACAAGAAGAGCAAAAATTAATATTAGAAGGTATTCTAAAAAATAGAGGTAATAGGAATGAATAATTTAAATACTTTAATAGCAGACTATTTTAAAGATAGTATTTATTTACTAATCGAAAATGCCATAGATATACACAACAATGCAATAAACAAGCCAAATGATATTTACCTATCTGGGAAGTTAATGGCATATGTAGAAGTATTATCTTTATTACAAATGCAAGCACAAGCATTTAGTATACCTTTAGAAAGCTTAAAGTTAGATAAATTTGAAGCCGAAAAAGATTTATTAAGCAGCAGAATTATTAGTAAGGAGGAAATTATAAAAACCTGAACCCATAATTATATAATACATTAAAAGAAATATTAATTTTTATTATTAAATTATACTTTCTAGCATATGACTAGGATAATGGGTGCACTGTGAAACCCAGAGAATTATTCATTTATTGTGGGATCTAAAGGAAGGTTCAGGGTATAGCAATAAGGAAGAATCAGGAAGTAAGGAAAGATTTAAGGCTGAGTCCACACAACCGGAGGATAAAGGTAGGAAGATATATGATGAACCGGTTGGACCATCAATTATGCCTGATATGCAGGGTGAGGAAAAAACAGAAAAACCCTCAGAAGAAAAAGGCTTTTTTGGGAGAGAAACAGAAAAATATTTTAGTAGAAAGAAGGTAGGAGAAATCATATTTGGTAGCACTTTGATATTAGAAGTACCAAAAGCAGCTGGTGGCTGGATTTTACACATGGGAGGGGTTGGTGTTAAAAAGCTAAGTGATAATTTTCCTGAAGGATCAAAAGTAGTAGATACCCTACTTGAATACGTAAATAAACCGGTAGATTTTTTGATAGAAAATATGGGTAAAGGTTATTCATGGAGTAAAGGTAATATAATATTTTTAAGTGGTAAAGTATTTGGTTCAGAGGGTGGAACTAAGGTTGCGGAGGGAATCGGTGGAGTGGAGAGGGAAGTTGGAGATATAGCTGCTAAGTTCGAGCCGACAGAGGAGCAAGGATACGTACTAAAGTTTTTTGAGGTTATTGGTTTAGGTAAGTTATTTACGAGCTTAACTAAACATAGTGTTAGTAAGCTTGTGAAAGATACTAAAATAGATGGTAAGGCTGATGTACATGTTGATACAGCGGGTAAGGCGAAAGTTGAAGGATCTGATATTAGTGAGAAAGTTAAATTAGAAAGAGAGGGTGTAAAACAACCTATCTATAGCAACGATCCGTATATGGAAGCTATAAAAGAGGGGGGTGTGCACCATGGGCAATATAAAAGGTTTATGGAACAAGATATTAATCAACTTAAGAAATCTATCAAATCGTTTGATAAAAATGTTGCTAAGCATGAAGAGTATATACAGAACCCTAAATCTCATGTTCCTGATTGGGACTTATTAGATATAGAACACAAAGAAAACAAGATTAAGCATTGGAATAATGATATAGTAAGAGCTAAAGAATTTAAATATATCGCTGAAAAAATACTAGAATCAAAATTTAATAAAAATTAATAGGGTGCCAGAATGTCAAAAGAATGTAATAAATATAAATATTATTTAATGGATCTAGGCCCAGGGCTAAAAAAGTTTGCATTGGAAGCTAAAGAAGATTTTCATAATCATAGAGATAATAAGTTTAAAAGTGGTTATTATTCTGCATTTCACAGGGTGATATCGTATATAATGCAACAAGCAGAAGGTTTTGGTATAGATGTAAAAGAATTAGGTCTTGATGATATAGATCCAGATAAAGATTTAATTTCTTAATTAAATGGAAGTTTTACAGATCACGGACATTTGACCTTAAAAGTAGGTGAGTTATTTGTTCAGCATATATATGACTATGATAATGGGCATACCTAAATCTTTAAAAAATACAGGTAATGTACAACGAGTAACACAATATATAAAAACAGGTGTGAATATTATCAAATGATGAAAGATTTTGCTGAAGGCAATATGGATGGTCAAACTTTTAAAAGAAAACTTTTAGATCAAAGAATGGATGACTTGGAGGAAGATAATAAAAACATTCCATTAAGAGAGCTACAAATTTGATTATTTGAAGACCTTAGCTCAGAAGAATATGACAGGCTTTCCAGACCTTATATAACATATCCTGAAAACAGCTTGTTTTTAAAGATATTTGATGAGTTGCAAGCAATAGACATAGAAGACTTCTGGCCTAGGGATGATGAATATTTTGAAGAAGATGAAAACATAGATGAAGACGAGCTGAGAAGAAGAGTGAAGGAAAAGCTCAGGATTCTAGATGAGAATAGAGATAGGTGGTAGAGAGATATTATGAATAATAACTACATCTAGTAATCATTGAAGCTCTGAAGATAGCAGGAGCAATGATATCCAGCTCTTAGCTTAATGAAGACGGAAGTTTTACTGATCACATATATAATACCTTAAAATTATAAAAAATTGTTAACTCATAATAAATATAGACTTAAGTTTATACTTAAAAAGTATTACGATGATTTGTGTTTAAGTGATAAATAGCTTGAATAATGTTCTAATATATATATTTTTGTAAAAATGATATATAATTCAAAAAAGCATTATGAATAAACTTACTACTATATTAAGTACAATAGCTCTTAGTTGCATTAGCTATAATTCTTATGCGGAGCAAATAAGTACTACCACAACAGACAATCTTTATTCTAAAGGGTATGTTTCATTAGGTTTCATAGGGGGCAAAGGTAGTATGAAAGTTAATAATTATCTTCGGAATGGTCCCTTTTCAATTAGGGAAGATGGTAAAAGTAATGTTGGAATGCCGGGAATAGAGGTAGCTTTAGGGACTTATATAACACCTGAGTTTAGGGGAGAAATTGCAATAAATTATTTAAAGGGAGCTAATTCATTCATTACATATGAAACTCCCTTTGTTGGTGAAAATTCTGAAGCTAAGGCTTATATAAAAAGATTAGATATAATGCTAAATGGGTACTATGATTTTAATAATGACACTTTATTAACTCCATATATGATGGTTGGAATTGGAGCATCTAAAAATAAAGCTGAACTTAATATTTATTATCCTTATACAACGCCTCAGCATTCTAAATCTAAAACCGGCTTAGCCTTTCAAGTAGGAACTGGAGTTGAATCAAAACTAACACAGCATCTAAAGGTCGGCTTGGGATATAGGCTGCATTACACACCTTCAATAAAATTTAGTAATATTAAAAGATATGATGCTAGTAGCTATGACAATCATACTTTTAAGTACAAACCAGCCCAGCATCTCTTGCTAGCTAATATAAAATTTGATTTCTAAATTATTAAAACAATCAAATAATTATAAAAAGATTTTACAGTTACATAAGTTGATATCCTTGATCTGTGTAGCATAACAGCTAACTAGCTAAGCAATACAGAAGTAAAATTTTCTATTTAGAAATTTTGCTTCTGTATAATTTTAAGAATACCTTACAAATTTGTTTAAGTAAGGCAGTGTAATAAACGATCACATATTTGCAGCAATAGCTGAATTTGAGAAAGATATAATAAAGGAGAGAACCTTAGCAGGGTTAGGTGCAGCACGATCAAGGGGTAGGTTAGGCGGAAGGCCGAAGAAGTTAAGTGAGCCGGAATTACTGATGATGAGAAGGTTATATGCAGATAAGAGTAACAGCATAGAAGAGATATGTAAGATGTTTAAGATAAGTAGATCATTACTTTTTTAGTCTGTTAATATTTAGTATTAATGAAAATTAAAGTAAGAAAGATTTAAAGCTACGGAGAAAACAAAAAAGCTGTGTGAGGGGATGTGGAGAAATATAATAGAGCGAAAACATACTTTTAAAGAAAAAAAGTTTATATTCTCAATATTAACCATGTGTTTCTTTTAAAGAAGGTCAGACTAAAATTTATCTAAAATAATAGCTTAATTTAAAACCTATAAATGTAATAAATATATAGTATCTAATTTTAATAAATGAGTAGTTGCTAGTTATAATGCAATAAACAATGTTAAGTATTAAATTAAATTTAAATACTTGTTACATTAAATGCGCCTAAACGACCTACTCTCCCAAAGTTCTTATTTAAATAAAAGAATGATATCAAAAATAGCAGGAGAAGTTGAAATCCTTGGAGAAAAGCAAAGTGGTTCAGAAGAAGAGATTATATCTGCACTAAGAAATTATTATTCAAATTTTAAACATCTAAATAACTTAATAATAAAAGACCGCCTGATAGCAGATAGCTATATTAATTTAGCCATACTTAAGAAGCAATTAGTTGAAGAAAAGGAGAAGAAGTTAAAAGAAGGCTTAAACGGAGAAGAGGGAAGTAGCGATGAAGTAGGAAAACTCAGGGAAGAAAGATTAGAGACTTACGAGTCGATGCATGAAGAGAAGAAGGCAATGGAAGTTGAACAGTTATTTGAGAAGAGAGAAAATAAGGAGATAAAGAAATTAGCAATATACGGAAG
>NZ_JSWE01000152.1 GCF_000815465.1 Candidatus Jidaibacter acanthamoeba
GGAGCAGGGCATGGAGATATAGTAGTACCTGTGCTAATAAATGCTTTAAAGGATATTGATGATGAGGTCAGTATAAGGGCAGCTGAAGCACTGAGTAAAGTAGGAGCAGGGCATGGAGATATAGTAATACCTCCGTTAATAGAAGCTTTAGAGGATGAGTATGAGGATGAGTATGTTAGGGGCAGTGCAGCTAAAGCACTGGGTAAAGTAGGAGCAGGGCATGGAGATATAGTAGTACCTGTGCTAATAAATGCTT
>NZ_JSWE01000153.1 GCF_000815465.1 Candidatus Jidaibacter acanthamoeba
TTTCTGCTCTTCTTTATTATCAGCTGAATTTCCAAATTCTCCATTAAGCTTACGCCTTCTTACCTCAGAAGCTACCCACCTTTCTCCTATACCTCTTTGAGAGTTTACAGAAAGCTTTTCAGGTGAAGAGTCATCCGCTCCTTTTTCAACTCTAGGATTTCTAGAATTCTCTACAGTTTCTGCAAAATCAGGTCGTCTCTTTCTCTTGGATCCGACTGTAAGTAAGCTTTCAGATCTATCTGCCTTCCTTTTTGTTTCAACTTCCCTTTCAGCTGCTTCAAATTCTTTTATTTTTTCCGAAGATAATTGCTTATATAGCTCCTTAGCAGTGAGACTTTTATAAGTTATAACCTCACCATAATTTTCATCAAACTTCTTAAATTCAATACTAGGAATATTAGAATTCGCTCCATTTTTAAGTAGCAACTTATATGCTCCCACAGCCCCTGTGTACGCAGCAATATGTATTGGCATCCATCCATCATCTTTTCTACGTACATTTACATTTGCTCCATGAGCAATTAAAAGCGGCGCTATCTTATCATAATGTATTGTTGAGAGTGAATCATGCAATGCGGTTTCTCCTTCAACGTTAACTACATTAACATCTGTATTTTTATTTTTCAGTAGTAATTCAACAATTTCAGGATATCCCCTCCTTGCAGCTAAATGTAAAGGTGTATCATCATTGCGGTTTCTAGCATTTAGGTCAATTCCCTTATCTAATAGGAACTTAATCATCTCAAGATCTCTACGTGTAATAGCTTGGTGAAGTAAAGTTGACTTATCAAAATCCTTACTATTGATATCGGTACCTTTATCCAATATCTCTTTTACCCGAGAAACTCTCCCTGATTCTGAAGCTAAGAATAGCTTTTCAACTATGCTCTCTTTGTCTTTTCTCATTTTTTTCTCTTTATTTTTTTTTAATTTTAGTTAGTAAAATATACAAAATCAATAAATAATATATTAATTATTAAGTAAATATTATAACATCTTAATCCTTTCCTCTACTATGCCCTATTTCTGATTTTTTAGTTCTTTCCTCCCAAGCTTCTGGATTTGGATTTCCTCTTGCAGTTACTTTTACTCTCTTTCTGCTTCTTTCATCGTTAGTAGTACTTTTTTCCTTAACCTCTTTTTCCTTAACTTCTTTTTTTCCTTCTTCTCTTAATTCAAATTTTGCTGTAATATCAGGCTCTTCTTTTCTTTTTCTTTTTTTATCTTTCTCTTCTTTTTGATCTTCTTTCAAAATACTGCTGGATGTACTACTGGATGAGCTGATATTATCTATTACATCTTCTAACTCAAGCATTCTTCTTGGTGATTCCACACCATGGTATCTCCCAGCCGGTGAAGATGATCTTCTATGAATCTGGGATCCGGTAACTGAGCGCTTCATTGCAAAAGCTTCTTTTAAATCTCTTACCCTAATTTTTTCAAGGAAGCTATCTCTAATTCTTCTCCTAAATTCATCTGGCAGTGTGTTGTCTCCATAGTCAACAAATTGTGGAATACCAGCAGGAAAAACCTGCTTATGCACATCTCTTACTGCTATAAGCTCATTGATAGGCGTAACCAAATTCTTCTGCCACTTCATTAATAGCCTCAATCATTATTTCACATTTAAGGCAACATCTTTTAGATATCCCTATATAAATCTGCTCATCAGCACTATCTCTTCCTATTTTTCTGCTTTCCATAAGCTTTTGAATCACTTTCATTTCAGCATGGACACGTTCCTTTCCACGGATAAACCTATATTGTCTCTTCTCTATCGCGTCTACAAATTCTTTGCTAAAGGCATTTTCAGATATTGGATTGGAATAAGCAAGTATTAAGATGAATTTAGAGTTTATTAAATATAAACTCTATAATAAAATATTTGTAACATTCCCCTTAAGACCCTCTAACCATTGATTTCTGCTCTTCTTTATTATCAGCTGAATTTCCAAATTCTCCATTAAGCTTACGC
>NZ_JSWE01000154.1 GCF_000815465.1 Candidatus Jidaibacter acanthamoeba
TTTTAGTGGTATTTAAATTAGATGGTTTCTTAACACCATACATTATTGCTGCACCCCCGAATAGAGTATACAAAGTATTACCTCTTAGCGAACTATGTAATGTACTTGAATAATCTGTGTAAAATTTTATAGAACTTTGCGTTATAATGGCAAGCGGTGCAATGAGTGTTGATAGGCTGAGTATATGATATACATCTCTAATATTTAATTTCTTCAACTTTGCCACTTTTGAAAACTTTTCATTCCAAGTATCAAGGAAGTTGCTGAGCGCATAAATTGATAAAACTCCACCCACAATTATGTTAAAGTTGCTAAGCTCATTAGTAGGCTTTATAAAACTTCCGAATTGAAAATTGTATTGAGAAAAAAGTGAGGAATTCCAGTCTCTTGTTTGATTTACATTTAACATTATATTTATATTTTAATATTATAATCTAACGCACGCTAACATATCAATATTATGAAAAAAAGTACTTATAAGTTAAATTTCGTATATGGATTTAAATATTCTGGTTATATTACATCAGTAATAAGGTAAATAAGGATAAATATTTTTGAATTATGTACATTAAGCTATTAGGGATATGATTCATACACCTAATAGCCCTTGGAATGTAAAATTAACTCCTTACTTTTACAGCTGGTTTTATTATAGAGGATGCTAACAACAAATTACTTAAAGGACATTTACCATATTAGAAACCTAGATGATAAAGATAAGAAAACTAAATTGTATCAATTATATCTATTTATTAACTAAACGTTAACCTTTTTTCAATAAAATAATATTATGACCTAAGACTAAGGTTTAAATTATGGGATTTAATCATAATGATAATTTATATAAAGCAGTATCAATCGGAAATGGAAGAGAAGTATTTAAATCCTTATTAAAAGGAGCTAATCTAAATTACGAGACAGACGAAGGATTAACTCCACTTACAAGGGCTATACTTAATGGCCATGATAATATAGTTGAAATTTTGCTTGAAGCCGGAGCTGATCCGAATTGGGAAGTACTTTCCAGAGGATTACCTTTCGATATTATTATAAATCAAAGTGGTTTAAAGTACTTCAATATCTATTTAGAGCTTAATTCAACTGCGTTTAGTTATTCATTGGATTGTCCAAATTCTCCGTTATATCTTGCTATAGCTGTGCGTAACCTTAAAAGTATAGAGTTGCTTTTAAAGTACGGAGCAAGAGCAAATTACCCGGGAATAGAGACAAGCGAAAATACAAATAATATTCCCCCGATTATATTTGCCATTTTAACAGCATATTATCAGGTAGTAGAAGCTTTATTGCCTGCAATAAAGCATATTGATGAGAAATGGGGAAAGAATTACGAGACACCTCTGATGGTTGCATTAAATATAAATGATATAAAGATAGCACGATTACTAATAGAGAAAGGAGCTGATGTTAATACAAAAGCCCGAAACGGTTGTACACCTTTATTAAGAGCTGTAGAGTGCTGTAAGCATAATTTTGTAGAGGAATTAATATTAAAGTATGGAGCCGAAGTTAATAACAACGATGAAAATGTATATTCTCCTTTAATGCGAGCAGCATATCTAGGTTTTGATGATACTGTGGAAGTATTATTAAAAAATAATGCTGATGTTAACCAAGAGAGTAAGTATTTCAAATCTGCATTAATGCAAGCATTAATAGGATACGGTAAAACCAAGACAATTGAGTTATTATTTAAAAGTGGAGCTAATGTTAACGCAAGTTTCCCTGATGGTGATACTCCATTAATAGCTGCTATTAAAGGAGCCAATATTGAAATAGTGGAAAAACTATTAAAGTATGGTGCTGATCCTAATCTACTAAATAATTTTGGAGAAACTCCGCTTATTGTATTAGCTAAGTTGATAAATTATTATGATGAGATTGCAAAGCTACTTGTTAAGTATGGTGCTAGATTTGATATAGGGAATACGGAAGGTACACCTGTAATGAAAGCTGCTAGATATGGAAATATAGAGAAAATAAAAAGTTTTATAAAATTAGGGGCTGATATAAATTATCAACATAATAAAAGAACTGTATTGCTAACAGCTATTTCTTGGCGGCAAATTGAAACTGTTAAATTTTTATTATCGTTAGGGGCTATTATACCGGAAGGAATGGCACTATATGAAGCTGTATCGAGTAATTCCATTGAAATAATAAACTTATTGCTTGAGCGAGGAGCTGATCCTATGCTTATCGATGAGATTCATTTTAAACGTCTTAAACATTCCATTAAAAAGTATCCGACATCTTATACAAAGGTTGTAGGTATAGTTAATAAATGGAGCGAGCAAAGAAAATTAAAAAATATAGACAAATTAAACGTTACTTCAAGTGATAATACAATTACCGGCAAGGCATTTAAAGCTATTGAAGATAATGATATCAGTATAATAAAGCATATACTACACGCAGGGGTTGATCCAAATAACTTAATTAATGAGCAAGGATTAACATTATTAGGACAGGCTGGCCAAAGCGGACGTTATAAAATTACAGAGATACTATTAAAAAACAAAGCAGATCCTAATAAATATAAAGGGTTTTATTATGCACCTATAACAAAAGCATTAACATTTGGACACTTTAATATAGCTAAACTTCTTCTAAGGTATGGTGCCGATCCTACTATAGAAGATTGTTCAGGAGGGAATTTATTACATATAGATAAAGTATTTCATAATCATGAAATGCTAAAATTATTATTGCTGTCAGGAGCAAATCCTAATTTAGAAGATCAAGTTTTTGGTACAGCTTTTAGTATGGTAGTTAATTACCATAGCTTTAGTAGTTTGGAGATGGTCAAATTTTTTCTAGCGCATGGAGCGGATCCTAACCTTGGTAGTATTAAAGGAGATACATTATTATTATCTGCAATAAAAGATAATAAAGAACAACTTGCTATATTGTTGTTAGAGCAAGGAGCTAGTCCTCTTTTAACATGCTTTAATACTTGCTTGGATGAAGCAATAAAACGCAGAAAGATAAAACTTGGTCAGAAATTAATTGACACAGGGGCTATAAACCTTCCCCCTAAAGATACTATTACTGGAATTTTAGATAGCTCTATTGAATACAAAGACTGCGATATGGTAAAATTTATACTTTCAAATTTCAAAGAATTAAAATTAACCGCTAAAAATATCGAGAAAGGTTTTACTTGGGCAGCAGCGAATGGAGAATTAAAGATATTAAAGCAATTAATGAAGCATATAATATATTTAAATTCATATGATAGAAGTATAAATATAAGTTCTGCTTTAATTTCCTTAGTAAAAGGTAAGGAACCCGAATTAGAACAATATTTATATATAGAGCAAAATACCGCCACTACAATTAATACTATTGAAGATAATAACCCACATCAGAATTTTCATTAAGTATGTGATCTATATAGAAGGTTATAGGTATCAGAAGAAGTTATGACTGTTTAATAAATAGATGAATATATAAAGAGAGGTAATAATACCTATTATAGTATTGCTCAAGGTTGCTAGGATAGCTGCCTTAGAGCCATAAGTTTGATTTGCAGGTAAAATATAGGATACAATTTCAGCAGAATTTTAATTTTTCTGTTATAACGTAATTACATAATACTGTAATTACGTATGTTAGTTTGAAACTTATTAATCACCAAATAGTATTATAACCGGAAAAATATTTTAATATTGTAATATTTAAAAGAATAAATATTGTTTTAAATATTATCATAAAAGAAAGCTATGGCCTTTTGTTATAACCATAGCTTAAAAAAGAAGTCTTCAATAAAGTAGTGTATATGAGGTTATATTGCAATCTTTTCTTATTTTTATTTAACTAAATAAGTCTTATTTATATTTCTTATATAATTCTTTAATTAATAGTTAGTACTCTCTATAAAGGTAATAAGTATGATCTGATATCTGATTATTACTGAGTGAATCTTATTGTTAGCCTTCTAACTACTTTTTTATTTCAATATGTTATTGCAATTTAATTCTTTTGTTTATACTTTTGCCTACTTATATATTATATAATATTCTATAAACCCTTACTTTTATTATATGCCTGAAACTAATAAGACAAATTCAAATCCTTCAAACTTGATAACCAATGAAGCTAAAAAACCTAAAAGCTCTTTTTCTAAAGAGGAATATAATAAAACTCTACAACTTCTAAGTACTCAATTCCCTAATACTTTTAATGATAAGAATTCTAAAATATTAAAGGTTGGCATACATAAAGACTTAAAAGAAAAAACTACTCTGAGCAGTAATACTATTAAGCATTTCCTTAGAAAATACTGTCATGCTAAAAAATATATAGCTGCTCTTATTGAAGGCGCTCCACGCTATGACTTAGAAGGTAATATAGCAGGACTTGTAACTATAGAGGAAACCCCTAAAACTCCTGAGCATAATAAATAGTATATAAATAATATAATTATTCAAAAACCTTTAACTTAGGTTTGCTACTTTTTAACTACCTTCTTTTTCTTTTTAACTTTTGGGAAGGTTAGGATAAATTCGGTATATTTGCCTAACCTTGATTTGCACTCAATATATCCGCCCATATCCTGCATTACCATTTTGCAGAATGCAAGCCCGATACCCGTCCCGCTTTTACTCTTAGTATAGAACTTATCAAATATATAAGGCATATCTTCTTCTGCTATACCTTTGCCGTCATCCCTGAAGTAAAGCTTATTATTTTCTACTCTTATATTTATTTTTACGTTCTTGCCGCCATACTTATATGAGTTGTTTAGAAGGTTAAATAACATTTGCTTCATGAAATACATAGACCCGTAAAATTGGAAGTTATCTATGATTATAATCTTTATACCGTCTTGTTTTTGCTTTAAGAGCTCATATTCGGATATTGCCAGATCAATAAACTCTTCCATGAACAATTCTTTTTTATCATCGGAAATTACGGAACTCTTCATTGAAGCTAGCAAGGTATCAACAGTGGTAATTCCATGAGAACTTATTTTTTTCAATGTCTTCCCGGCATCTAAAATCATTTCTAATTCAGTTTCTTTGATTTTTAAAAGATAAAAGTCGCCTTGCTTCTGTTTATTATTAGTTGCTTCTTCCAGTAATGAGCCTAAGTGTCCTGCATACATATCCATAGTAGCTAATGGACTTTTTACCTCATGTGCCATAGCTCCGCCAAATATATGCATGGTCTCTACTCTCTCTTCCTGCTCTTTCTCACGTTTTCTAAGAAAGAACAAGGTGGCAAACAAGAAGAATAGATAAATATATGCAATGCTACTTACTGTTGTAATTTCCTGTAGAGATTGTATGCTATGACCAGTTTTATTAAACAATATGAATCCAAAAATCATTCCAATAGAATATAATAGGATAAATCTTCTGGCATCAACAAATAAATAAAGTGAGAATGCAGATAATATACTGTTAATCACCCAAAATGGGTCTTTATGCCCAACAAACATCATATAACTTGATACAAACGGCAAACAGAAAGTCAGTAAAAAGTACCAGTAGTAATGAAGATACTTTTCTATAAATCTTTTGCTAGCGATGAAATACCTGAATAATAATACTAAGCAGAAAAAATACCCTATGGCTAGAAGGTAAGCAAATACCATATGGTCTGGATTTGAGGTTACATCTAAGCTATAAAGAAAATAGTAAGATAAGGTAAAAATGCAAAACCTTTTAACATCAATTTTATGCTCTTCTGGATGTTCAGAAAGCAAGATAAAAATACGTTTGAAAAAAATAGCCATGTTTTGGGCTAAACCTATAAGCCCATTCTTGATTCTAATAATAACTTTATCCTGTGCTTGTAAAAAGGGGGAAGTAATTTCAATTTGTTTGAATAGAATTTGGTAATAATGCATACCAAACAAGCCTATAGCACTACCAATATCCCCTAAAGTTATGCTTATAATAGCAAATTCTCCAACTATAACCCTACCCATTAATGTAAATAATATAGCAAAGATTACACTTGCTATAAAAGATCTACTATTCGTTTTGAATCCCAGAAATCCTGATATAGTAGGAATTGCAATTAATGGCTCCCAGAAATTAGCTACTAGCCATATTAAATCTAAAATATTTTTACTATACTTTATAAGGGCTAACGACGATATAGCAAGTATAACCGTAGTAGTCCTCAGAGAGACAAGCAATGCTCTATTACTAAGGTTAGGACGTAATGTCTTGAAAATATCATTAACTAAAATAATACTTGCTGCATTAATTTTTGCTTCTGCGGTAGACATAATAATTGCCATTAATCCTGCGACCATAGCTCCCTTTAACATAAGAGGCAAAAGAGTTATAAATTCAAATAGCGTTTCATCAGGAATGATATTTGGAAAAGCAGCCCTCATTTTATACGCTATGAGACAAAGTGCTGCTGAAAAGGGCATAGATATTAATGCAATCGTTTTTAATGCCTGCTCAAGCTGCTTAGTATTTTTTGCAATTAAGCATCTTTGTATAAAAGCAGGATCCACTCCCGGTAATAAAGCATACATAGCGAAGCTGGCAAGTAAGCTTATATTTTCTGTACTTAGGGTTATACCTAAATGCGATCTTGGTAGATAAGCAATTAAACTTTTAAGACCCCCAGTACTTGCAAAAGCAATTATAAAAGCAATGGGAATAATAAAAAAGAAAACTGTAGATTTAAAAATCTCAGTATGGATTACAGCTCTTATACCTCCTAATGCAGAATAGAGGGTAATAATTCCATACCCAATTAATATACCATACCCTGTTTCTATTCCCAAAAAATAATTAAAAACGAAACCTAATGCTAAAGCTTGGGCAGCAATACTTCCTAAACTTCTTATTGTTGATGCTAAAGCTACGACCCACCTACCTGGAGTACCATAAAGCTGATATAATATTTCCCCTAGTGTTACAAACCCCTTAAATCTTTCAATATTTGATCCAATAATCTTAGCAGTAATTAACCAATACAAAGGCTCCAGCAATTGTCTTATAACAAATATAAGTCCAAATTCATAAATTTTTCCTACTATACCTATAGTACTACCTGCACCTATAGTAGAGGCATATATAGTACAAACCAACACAGTAGCTGATATGTTTTTATATCCGACCGCGAATTCTTTTAAAGATTTTATTTTTACGCTTTTAAGTAAGCCTATTAATAAGCATAGAATTAAAAAAACTATTACAATCAATAAATCTGAAAAATCTAATTTCAAAGCAATCTTCCATTAATATAGGCAGTATATACTTTAAATTATAAAGATATTATAATTTTATGTAAATATAAGATTAGTTGCTTAATAATAAATATTATTATTAAGTTAATTATTTCTTAATGTTTAATAATTAAAGAAAGAGATTAAATTTATATCAAATAACTAAAAAAGTTTTTAATCATCCTTGCCGCCGCAAAATAATGGGCTAGCTAGAGCTTTTGCTTGAGAATAAATTCTATATTCCAATTCCCCGTATGCAGCTAATTTTGGATTCATTTTTTCTATATAAGAAAATAGAAAACCACTCAATGCAAGAATTCCTAATAGAAATGTTTTTTGATAAATAGCCATTTAAAAACCTCTTTACTTCTATATATATAAATTTTAGCTAAAACTAGTTTCAGCTTAGTATTTTTACAATATATTTTTTATTAAAATATTACTAACAAATAATTATTATTTGCTAAAGAAAAAAGTTGTAAACTCTAACAATGAAGTATGAGTAATTTTATGTCTTACTATTTTGGGAGTTCATTTTAAAATTTAGTTGAGCCTAGTAGTATTACTTTATTGCAAGCGTATGTCAAGATTCTTTACTTATTATCGAATAATAAGTAAAGAAATCAGGAGGAATACACATTATACAGACATATTTAACAATGTAGTATCCTATTATTTGTATATCCCCCCTTGAATCCCGGAGTATTACCTTTTATAATTTATTCTTTTTACATCATTATACAGCAACCCTTCTTCTCAGCTTCCAAGCTGCGATCTTTATAACGCTGTGCATGATTTCCATATACATATGAAGGTATATCTTTTGATTGATGTGTTTCTTCCTGATTTTGTATAGTATTGTCTTTTGCCCAGTTATTATAGGCTGCAATTAAGCTTTTTTCATCAACTTTAGTATTTTCAGGTGCAACTTGTTTTAAAAGATCCAATGCAGTTAAGTTATTATGGTTTTTAGCTTTAGTATTATAACCATTTATTAGCATCCAACCAAAGAATGGTAGGCTAGATTGGAGAACGAATTGTGGAACTTGCTCGCTTGATTCGGGAGAATAGCGATCTAACGTCTTAATTAACCCCTTATGCTCAATAGCCCATATATGAAAAGGGGTGTTACCGTTATTATCTTTAATATTGAGATCTGCCCCTTGACTTTTTAAATATTCCGCATCTTTTATCCGACCTACTTTTAGCGCATTACACATTGCGAATATATGCATGGGTGTGTAACCATTTTCATCTTTTCTGTTAAAGAATTCATGTTTATTGGGGATTTCATCTTTAAAAATTTCATAAACGTCACTTAACATATCGCTATGCTGAAGACTTAAACAATAATGCAAAGGATACATATCTTGCCTTGCTTCTGATGTATAATTAAAATTCTTCATATAATACCTCAATTTATATATATACTTTTATGGTAAAAGCTTCATAATTTTACAGATTTATTAATTTTATGTCAATAAATATAGTAAAATATTTAATTTCATAGGATTAAGTTATTCTAATGTTATAGTATTTAAGTAATTATTTAACCTTTATTGATGCGAGTACCACCGTTTTGCTCTGCTAAGTATTTCTCCTCAAAACCTCCAAGTTTAGGTTTAGGTTTAGGTTTAGGTTTAGGTTTTGCTTCAGCTTCAGTCAAAGTAATATTTTCATCTTTTCTTAATGTTTTTCTTTCTGCAAACCTTCTTAATATCTCTTCCCTAGATTTATTGTCAGGTGCATTATTCAATTCGTTCACGCAATTATTTGCTTTGGTTTCATGTTCAGGAGAATTTTTAGAAATGTTAACCCTTAGATCATCATTTACTTTCTCTTGCGATGCTCCTTCCTCGTTCTTATTTACCGCATCATGGTATTGAACTAGTGTTTTTATGGATGCTGCCAATCTACTTTCCATTATTCCAATTCTTGCTCCAAGATCTCGAACTGCTGTTTCAATATCTTTTAATATACTGGCATTATGTGGGTTATTGTCCGGCATTAGATCTTTAAGGTTTTTAAATCGTATATCAAGTTCCTTCTTTTCTTCTTTTAACTTCTCTATGTCTGTATAGGCTTTGACTACTTTCTCAGGAAAGCCCTTATCACTGACATCTTTAGCTAATATATCAGAAGCTTTATTAGCTTCCAGAGATTTAGGATATTTACTAATTGTCTCTCTTAAACTTTCATGCTTATGAATCCATTCATGTGTTATTTCAATCTCATTTAAATTCTTACTGAAATTTATAAAACTAAAAATAAAGTCGTTTTTACATTTTAATAATAACTTATGTTGCTCGGTTAGTTCACTGTTATTTGTCTGTATATCGCCATATTGGCTTACAAAATTTTGTATAACTTCAAAGTATACTGCTGTCAATTTGTCAAGAAGATCCTGACCAAGCCCGCTTTGCATGATTAATGTCAATGCTGCTGAATATAACGAGGTAGGGTTATTTGAGCTCTTTAAAACTGAGATATAATATTCCACTAATTCTCTAGCTTTTCTTTGCATCATTTCCAGCTTCTCTAATTCTTTTGTTCTCATACTCCCTCTACTTCATCCCTTGTTACGCAATAGATACATTTTTGATGACTATAAATATAATCTTACTAGATAACTATTAATGAAAAGTTAATTTAATCAAAAATTATTTTTTATATTATCTCACCTAACAATGACAATTGAGAAAATATTTTCTTAATATAGAGTAAGATACTAAATCTTGGTTCAACAATTATAAATAGTTTTAATGTTTCGTAATAGATTAGCCCCTTTTTCTTCTTCAACAGCTTGGGCTTTTAAGTAATATTCTCTAGCTTCTTTGGTTTTGCCGAGCTTATTATATATTTCACTTACGAGATTCAGATAAAGTGTATTATCTTCCGGACTATCGGTAATCTTAAGAGCTTCTTTATAGTATTTTAATGTCTTTGATTCTCATTAATAGTACTTAGCTCAAACGTTTGATTTTTAGTATTTAAAAATATTATTACAAAACTACTATTTTTCCGCTATGCTCTCCTAGTATCTTCTGTTTTAAATCTTCGCGAAGCATTATTTTCATAATGTCACTTGCCTTATTAATATCCGAGTTATTCAATTTATTTATTTCTTCATCACTAAGAGTTCCTTTTTTATCTAATATCAATTGAACAATATTTTCATCATTATTTATTACCGCATAATATAATGCAGAATTACCTTGTTGGTCTTTCGCATTTATGCTTAAGGATTTTCCATAATGTAATATTGCCTCTGCCGTACTAATGTTATTATCTTTTACTGCTTCAATTAATGCGGTAGTCCCATTATTTATATGATTAATATCTACCCCTGCCTTTAATAACTCAATTATAATTTCCGTTTCTCCTCTTTCTATAGCCCATGCCAATCCGGCTCTTAAGTCTTCTTCCTTAAACCCTATTTTTTTAAAATATTTTAAAAGCACTTTAACAGCATGGTTATTATTGTTTTTAATTGCATCGGATAATAGCAATCCCGCTTCTTGAGGAATAAGTATTATAAAATCTTTGTGATTAATAAGTAATTCAATAACCCCTCCGTAATCTTTAGCAATTGCTTGTTTTATTGCCGACTCTATGCTTGTTCCTCTAAAAAATGTATTGTTATTTATAAGGAGATTTATAACTTCTTCATCACCCTCGGTAGCAGCCGACTCTAATAATGTAGTTCTTTTAAAAATTTCTCCTAAGCACGGATCGGCACCATTCTTTAATAATATTGCTACATTCTCATAGCAGTGCTGTACTGCTAAGGATAATGCTGTTTCTTTATCATAATTTTGGTAATTTACATTAGCTCCGGCTTCGAGAAGTAATTTAATTGTTTCTTTTCTATTCATAGAAACAGCAAACATTAACGGCGTGTATCCTGACCATGAAAACAAATCCAGATCCGCTTTATATTTTATAAGTAGCTTTATCATTTCTACATTATCCCTACATACGGCCATCATGACCGATGCTTCCCCACTTCCTTCATCCCTTATATTAGGATTTATTCCATGATCCAGTAATAGCTTAGCTATTTCATAGCTATTTTTGCCTATAGCTATATTTAATAATGGTTCTTTTCCTTTAACCTCAAGTCTGATTTTTTGTTTCAATAGCTTTTTAATGGTATCTATCGAATTACTTTCTATTGCTGTCCTAATTTCATCATAATGACTCTGTTCCAAGCTTGTAATCTCTTTTTCTAACTCCAATGTACTGTTATTAACTAAAGTATTTTTATTTTCTAACTTCCATGCATCTAATAAATTTATTATTTCTTTATCTCCTGCCTCTATTGCTTTATCAAAGCAGTTTGTGTTTTTAAATGTTAAAGTATAAGGATTTGCATTATACTTTAAAAGTAACTTAACTATTTCCTTTTTAGATTTACTATTTTTTAAAGTATCTGCTAAAGCAACCACCAAAGGGTACTTTAAATATCTATTTTGTTTATTGGGATTTGCTCCTTGCTTTAATAGTGCTTTAACTATTTCTTCATTTCTAACTTTAATGGCCTTAAGTAAAGCCGTAGAGCCGTCATAAAATTCTTTATCAACATCTAAGACATTAGGCATAATTATCCTAGCAATTTTAGCATAGGATTTTGATATTGCTATCATTAGTGCCGAGCCCCAGTACTTACTCTCTATATTCGCATCGGCTCCATGCTTTATAAGTACTTCAACAATTCTGTCTAAACCCATTAAGGCAGCTATCATTAATGCCGTCATACCTTCATTATTTATAATATCTAGGTCTACTTTCTTAGCTATCAGTGCTTCTACAATATTTAAGTCTCCTTTCTCAACCGCCCATATTAGAGCGGTTTTTCCAAATTTATCCACGGCATCAACTTCAACAGGGTATTGAAGCAATAACTCTACTACCTTGACATGACCAAACATACTAGCTTGTATTAACGGCGTTGCTTCAAATATTGTTCTTTCATTTACATCAGCCCCGCCGTCTAAAATTAACTTCATGGCTTCCAGATTACCGGTAGGGGATAAAATTAGTAAAGGGGAAACATTCATTTCACCCTTTATGTTTTTTACATTGATTACCTTTATATCCGCCCCGTGTTTTATAAGTAAGCCGGTTATTTCATGTCTTTCTTTTTTAATTGCTTGGTTTAACGGCGTATTGTATTTCTCTCCGGCAAATTTATTTACATCCGCTCCATACTTTATAAGGGTTTCTACAATATTGTATCTTCCAATTCCTGAAGCAAGTACAAGAGGAGTGGTAATACTTTGCTCTATTTTAATATTGTTCTTTTCCTGCTGCCTCTTTAATACTTTTTCTTTAACTTCTTTTGGAAGAACATTTAACATAGCATTGTTATTATCTGCTTGATCCAATACTACGTCGGGATAAATATCTTTGGAATAATTAATTTCAGCATCAGGATCAGCTCCTGCTTTAAGTAATTCCTCAACAATTGCTACATTTCCGCCTATTACCGCCATCAGCATAGGAGGAGCTACCTTACGCTCCATATAATTGACATTAGCTCCCTTTGCAATTGCAGCTTTTATACTTTTTAAATCTCCAAACCATGCTGCATTAAATAAATCACGGGTGGCTAATACTTGCTCTACTGAATCGAAATAAGGTTCTTGTAGCCATTCTTGTATTTCTTTTACCTTACGTGAATCTACCTGACGTATTTCTTTAAATTTATTTATTACAAACTTAAGTATTACACTTGAACAATATTTACAGACTAAAACTTCTTCATCATAACTATAGTAACCATGTTTATTCGCGTGAAATTTTCCATCAAGTCCAAAATATATTAAAGCCGCAAAATCTATTAAAGCATTACGGTGCGTTTCGTTTAAAAAATGAAATTTATCAATCTCCGCTATTATTGTATATATATTATGACTGTCTCTAACGGTTTGCAGATAAGCTAAAGCTGCATTCGCATCACTAAAGTTGCTTATATATTCCAGAGTATCTATTCCTAAACTATCTACTATTAACTTTAAATTATCCTTCCAAAATTCTGCTTTTAAAAGCTTGGAGAGCTTTTTACTTATTTCTATATTATTAGTAATATAATGCATGAAAGGAGAATTAGGATCATTTACATCTAAGAATTCTCTAAGGTATATATTCGTCATATCATAATGCTTAAATTGTTTAGTAAATATAACTTATCAAAGAATGGTTAACAGACGATTAATAGAAATATTGATCTCCCTTATGTAAGCTACTTTTTATACAATTATTGCTTTATAATTATACTCTTTACTTCCCAGCTCAATCAGATCTGTTTCATTTTTACCATTTTTACCAGCTTCATATTCCGATAGTATCCGTATCGCTTCTAAACAATTTTGCATTAATGCATGAGACATAGCCGCATATCCGTTATTATCCTTAATATCAGTCTTACCGCCCCATTTAAGTAAGATTTTTATAACCTCAAGTTGCTCAGCTTTTACCGCTGCAATTAAAGCCGTTGTTCCGTTATCATCTTGTAAATTAATATTCGGCAGTTGCTTAACTAACATTTCTACCAGTTGTAACTCACCGTGCTCTGCTGCCCAGATAAATCCTATCTTTTTATTTTCAAAACTTAACTTCACCTCCTGTTGGTTCGCTACCATAAACCTTGTAAAATCTTGATTCCCATACTTAATAGAACTATTAAAAATGTAACTAATGGTCTCCTCAGGTAGTGAAGTAACTGCACCTCTATCAATCAGCATTTGTCCTACTTTCTCTAATCTACCTGTTATTGCTTCATTTAAACATATGCTAAAATCGGATATAAGCGGACTAGCCCCGTATTCTAATAATATTGCAGCTATATCTTCTTTTCTCCTTTTTATGGATGCTAATAATAAGGTATCTTCTTTTATTTTACCAAGATTGGGATCAGCTCCATATTTTAAACACAACTTGATAGAATCAAGCGCTTCACATTTTAAAATTGCACTGAACGCTGTCCCGTAAGATTTAGAAATTATATTTGGGTTTAAACCATGCTTTAGTAATAACTTTAGTAAATTGTAATTTCCCCTTACCTCATTTTCCAACAATAGATTATAACCGTCCCAATTTTCAATATTAGGATTAGCTCCATATTTTAAAAGAAGCTCGGCAATATCAAAATGCTTCCAGGTAATAGCATCTTGCAAAGGTGCATAAAGATAGCCTTTATGCTTATTAGGATCCGCTTTATTTTTTAATAACAGTTCAGTCATTTTATAATGACCATTTGTTACTGCTTTTAATAATAGAGAAATACCGTACTTATTAATAGTATTAGGTTCTAAACCTGAGCTGAGAGCATCTTTTACTGCCTTATAATCATTGTTCTTTACAGCTTCAAATACTTTATCAATTGTAGTTATCTCTTGCGTTGCAGGACTAATAACTAATTTAGCTTCATCTGATTTCAACTGCCCCCTTAGTTTTCTCCACTCTTTTATAATTTCTATAACTTCTTTCACGCATATAAATTTTTTCTTTACACTCCTTTCAAGACTTGCAAAATCAGGTTCACTAATTAGCTTGGGGTCAGCTCCTTTAGATAATAAGATATTTATAATTTCAATACAGTTTGAATCAGCCGCTTTATATAAAGCTTTTCCGTCCCCAATTTTTGCTCCTAAGGATATTAATAATTTTATAGCCTCTGCTTCTCTTTTATAAATAGCTTGTAATAATGCAGTCCTTCCTTCATGATCATAATCAATTTTAGCTCCTAACTTTATTAAATCTTTTATTGCATCTATGTTTCCATCTTCAGCTGCATGCATCAAGGGAGTTCCTTTTACGTTGCTAATCTCTAATTTTGCACCATTTCTGACTAATGAGTCTGCTATAGTGTTATTATAATTTGTTAATCCTGCCAGTATAATAAGTGCAGTTTCCCCATATCTATTTTGCAAATTAGGATCAGCTCTATATTTAAGCAATTTATTTACTTTAGAAATATCTCCGCTTCGTACAGCTGCTATTAACGGCGTGTATCCATCCGTAAAACTTGCATTGACGTTAGCTCCGGCTTTTATTAAAAGCTTCAAAATATTTATATCTTTACTTCCAAATATTGCCTGAATTAATGCAGATTTAAAATATTTGCTTTCATGGTTCGCATGAGCGTTATTTTTAAGTAGCAGTTTTGCTATTTTGGTAAACCCCAAATATGATGCAATCATTAAAGGCGTTAATCCCGTTTCATCTGCAATATTAGCATCTCCTCCATGCTTTAAAATTAGGGAGGCAATTTCATAGCTATTATGTTGTATAGCCCAGCTTAATGCTGTTTTCCCTACTCTATCTTGGATATTAATATCAGCTCCGTTTTGTATCAATAACTTTGCTATCTTGAGATCTTGTGATTGTGAAGCAATCATTAAAGGTGTTAAATAATTCCTACCCCATTTTTCATTGATGTCTTCTACACCCGGTAATAGGGCTTTTACTATTTTATATTCTTTAAGTAATACAGCATATATAAGATAAGGAACTTTGGTAGCTTCTAATTTTTCTCCCTTGTCTAAACATTTCAAAGATGCACCATAGGTTAAAAGTAACTTTATGCTTTTAACACAGCGCATACCTATAGCGGTATTTAAAGGAGTGTTTGAGTAATCAGCTGCGAAACGATTCGGATCTGCACCGTGTTTTAATAATAATTCCAGAACTTTATGGTTACCTTGTTGTATTACGCAGTTCAAAGGTAACCTATTGCAGATAGCTTCTAAATTAGGGTTTGCTCCACCTCTTAGTAATACTTTAACTATATTATCATGACGTTTTAGTATGGCCATTAGTAGGGGCGTGAAACCTTCCCCAGCTTGGAAGTTCGGATCGGCTCCTTTTGATAATGTAACTCTTACTTCTTTTTCTTCTCCGGTATAAGACGCTTTAAAAAGACTTTCATTCAGCCTGCTTCTCATTAACACCTGATCCTCGGATGAAGCATATGGCTCTTTTAATTGTTTAATTACTTTCTTTACTTCATTTGGATTTAATTTGTTAAGCTCTTCTATATAGCTTATTAAAAACCTAATTATTGCTCCCGAATAATATTTATTAAGTAAGTCGTAACTCTTATAATCACAGTCATACTTATCAATCAATTCTTCATCTAAAGAAGCTCTTAAATTCATGCCTGTTTTTAAATATACTGCAAACTCATTCAGCCAATCTCGCTGCAATTCATTCAATAATTTAAACTTTGTAATTTCAGTTATAATTGTATAAATATTATAGCTATTTTTTAATACCTTCAAATAAGCTGATACTGTATTTGGATCACTTAGATTTACTATACTCTCTAAGGCTTTTACTCCCATTCCATTGATTATTGCCGTTAATGACTTCTTTCTAAGCCAAGGCTTTGTCCTACTAATCAGGAAAGTATTTTCATCAATATGCTTATCCTGATGTAGGAAATACATAAAATTGGATTTAGGACTATTGAAGTCTAATAGTTTTTTTAATTTGATGTAAGCCATATTTAGGTATTAATTAATACTTTAATTAATTTAGCGTATAAAAGTTAATAATTAATTAACGGGCATATTTTAATATGCGGATATAAATGCATACCGAATTACACTAATAGCTATTTTTCAAATTGCCTTCAGGTAGCAATACTCTTCATATACTCTTTCAACTCTATAACCAGCTTGTCTCTTTCACCGAATACTCTATTATATATTTCAAGCGCTTTGTTATAATACTTTTTAGCTTGGCTCTTATCATGTAACTTCATAAATGCATTGCCTAATTCCTTAAAAGACTTGGCTATATCTGTATTGCTTATTCCGTAATACTTTTTCTTAAATTCTAATGCTTGCTTAATAAACTTTATTCCGGTGTTAGGTTTATTTAGTCCAATATATGCTATTCCTAAATTCTCTATAATATTTACCACCCAATGAGAGCCTTCTTTTTCTATCTTCTTCCTAATCTTAAGTGCTTGCTGTTGATATTCTAATGCTTGCTTATACTTACCCAGTTTATATAGTACTTTACCTTTAAGGCATAATCCGCTGGATAAAAGGGATTTATTTTTTGCAAAATATTTTTTCATTAGCTTCAGCCCTTGATCATATTTCTTTAATGCTCCTTCAAAATTCTCTTGGTACTCTAATATCTCTCCGATACCTCTAAGAAAAAATATATACCATCGTGTTGATTTGCCGTAAGCTTTATCTACTATTTTCAAACCTCGGTTAAAATACTCTAACGCTTCTTCAGACTTACCTTGAGCAAAAAGTATATTTCCCATATTATACAGGCTTTCCGCATTAGATCCATGTTCTTTACCATATACTTCTTCATCTATGTGCAAAGCTTTCTTACAACAACTTAGAGCTTCATCATATTTATCCAATATTGATAAAATGCTTGCTATATTGTTTAGAATCTCTGAATATCTACCATTTCGTTCCCCATATATCTCCTTTATTACTTTTGCACACTCCTCATAGCAGCTTAATGCTTCTTTATATTCACCTTGAGCCTTTAATATGCTCCCCCTTATATCTAAGCAATGAGCATATGTATAATGATTCTTGCTAAATACCTTCCGTACTATGACCAAAATATACCTTACTAACGGTTAATGAATGGTTAATTTGTGTCATATTATATATTGAATATTTATTTAATAATTAAATATTTGATTGCTTTCTTGATAAGTAGGGTGCTTTTTTGCTATAATAATATATTAAAATAATATTTAACTGCATTTATTAAAAATGAATAATATATCACTTATAGATTTAAAACCTCAAATAGATACCCTCCCCTACCCTATACCCAATATTTTGCTTTCATTAGAAACATGCCCAATTACTCTCCAAACTTATAAAGATATTATCTTTGATTATAAGATTAATAGCTCCTCTGAATTGTTGGGAATTAAATTAGGTAAAGAGTTTATAGGTATTGTAGGTTTAGAGGTGTACCATAATACTGCTATTATTAAACACTTTAAAATATTACCCCAATATCAACGCCAAGGCATAGGAACTAAGATAATCAGAACATTGCCTATTAAATATAGTTTAACCTCCTTACAAGTACAGGCAGGTAATGAGACTGTTGATTTTTATTCTAAACTTGGCTTTATGGTGGTAGAGATTAAAATTAACCCCTGCCCTACTTACAAATACCTGTGCACTCTTAAAGTTTAATGCTTTTTACTCATTCTATATGCTTCAGGCCTGGCAAATGCTCCAGCCCAGATTCCTAGTTTTTCTTGCTTAGCATGCTGTTCTTCATTTATATATAGCTTGCTATACTTAGTATATGCTACCGCATATCCGTTCCTTACCATCTCGGCATTTATATTTTGAAACTTATGATTATAGCAAATACTGACTTCTCTTCTGTATCGGTCTTTACTTTTTCTAAAACAAAATACTTTGTTTTGATCAATTAACTTATCCAGGTAATTCTTTGCCTCTATTCCGCATTGCCACTCCCTGCCCTCTTTAGTTTTGCATTTCTGGCTCTTTTCTACTGCGTCAATTCCGTATAGACGTATTCTTTGGCTACCTATTATTATGGTATCTCCGTCAGTTATTATAGCTTCTCCATATAAACTGCCTTGGAACAAATATCCTATCATTCCTATAAATGTTAGCCCTACAATTTTTTTTATTCTCATAAATTGAAACCTTCCATTTTAAATTTTAAATGGTTTTCCCTATATAATCTTGCTATACAACGCCTAAGATAATACAAATATAATATATATATATTATATTTGTATTATGAGTATATTATATTTATATTTATTTTGATCAATTAACTTAATTAGATAATCTTTTGCTTCTATACCGCATTGCCACTTCCTTCCCTGTTTGGTTTTGCATTTCTGTTTTTTCTCCAGCGTGTCAATTTCGTATAAACGTATTTTTTGGCTACCTATTATTATAGTATCTCCATCTGTAATTTTTGCTTCTCCATATAAGCTCCCTTGGAACAAATATCCTATCATTCCTATAAATGTTAGCCCTACAATTTTTTTTATTCTCATAAATTGAAACCTTCCATTTTAAATTTTAAATGGTTTTCCCTATATAATCTTGCTATACAACGCCTAAGATAATACAAATATAATATATATATATTATATTTGTATTATGAGTATATTATATTTATATTTATTTTGAAAGTAAAAGTACCTTAGCATTATAATATATTTATAATATAAACATATTATATTTTTATAATTAAATGCTTTAAAAAAGCTGTATTTGTTGAATGTCATTGATATTGACCCCTTAGAGTTTCAGTCTATTTGACCCCCTAA
>NZ_JSWE01000155.1 GCF_000815465.1 Candidatus Jidaibacter acanthamoeba
AGGGTATTATAAATATTTATGTGAAAATGTGGCATAAGGCTGCGGCAAGCTATATATCAAGGCTACAGGAAGTATTTTTCATAAANTTATGAAAAAANATTCCCTAAAAAGTGAAAGTTTATTAAATTTAGGCACCCTATAAAATGGGCTTTCTAAGCTCATAATGTTTGAAACATTCCCGTTTATAATCTTTTTAGGGAANATTATGTATTTTTATATTTCCAGGGCTATTTGTATATATAAACTTTCTCTAAAATAAGATTTTATGATTTTTTATTATTATGGTTAAACACTTTATTATTAACTAGTTCGTGCTCNAATACTTTCTCTAAAAAAAGTATTAACCTTCGAAGTATAGCTAAACACAAATACTGCAACCTAGGCCGATATTTATATTTAATTCTCCCTAAATAAATTAATTTAGGGGATGTTTAAAAGGTGTGAATTTGGTTATTTTTATCTGAAAAATACTTGCTTTCCCTAAAAAGATTATAAACGGGAATGTTATAAAAAATGTAAGCCTACAAGTAGCATTTTATATGCTCTTTATTTTTAAACAATCTCAACTTTTTTGGGAAAGTTTTTTTGGACAAATACCAAATCTGCCTTCTACAACTTAGATAAATAGTATACTACAGCCTTATGCCACATTTCCACATAAATATTTATAATACCCTTATTTACTAACCTATTTCTGGAGCTATTATACGAGGGCAGGACACTTCTTACATATGATTAGGAAGTTTAACGATACCGGTTTTTATAACAATTTAAAAATAACGAAATAATTACTAATAAATAGATTAGAAAGAAATATTATATTTTGTATACCTAATTTCTTAAAAATTAATAAAAAAATAGTTGCTAGCAAAAGGTGAATAAAACAGGGTTTTAAAGATATTAATTTACATGGTACTGTCAAATTGTTAAATTTGCACTGTTTTTATAATTATTAGTTATAATAAGAATGCGCAGGGTTCCAAATGCTAAAAAAGTAGGAATGATAAGCTTATCATGATGTTTATAAGTACTACTTTATTTTTATTCCCCCGAACCAATCACATGCTTTTTAAAAAAGTAAAAAACTTTATTAATTAAATAAAAAAGGATATATCTATGAAACAAGAAAGTGAAAGCTTAAATAAGAAACAAAAGACAAATTTTCCTACAGAAAATAGCCTGAAGAGAAAACATAGACAAGAAGATATAATACAAATGTATAGATCTGCATGCATAGAGGGAAATATAGAGGTTATAAATTATTTATTTACCTTACCTGTTCATGAATTTTTAGAGAACATCACTTATGATGAGATTAATGAAGGTTTTTGTTTAGCTGCTAAGGAAGGTAATATAGAAGTACTCAAGTTACTGCTTGAACATACTCCTGATCAAGGAAAAAGAGATACTATGATCCATGCACAAGCTGACAAACCTCTTTTCTATGCTGCATCAATGGGGCATGCAGAAGTATTGAAGTTATTATTTGAGCATAGGTCTGACCAAGTAAAAAATGCCGCTATGACCAATATATATAATAGGCAACTTTTTATTCGTATTGGTAAAAAAGGTTATGCGGAAGTATTAAGAGTACTGCTTGAAAATACTCCTAATCTATGGGGAAGAGACGTTCTGATCCAGGCATTAAATGTTAATGCTTTTATATATGCTGCTGAAGAAGGTCATACGGAAGTATTAATAGTACTGCTTGAACATACTTCTGACCAAGTAAAAAAAGATGCTATGATCCACGCACAAAATGATCAAGCTTTTGTAAATGCTGCTTCAAATGGCTATGCAGAAATATTAAAGTTGTTACTTGAACTTACTCCTGATCAAGGAAAAAAAGATAATATGATTCACACGCAAAAAGATAAAGCTTTTGTTAATGCTGCTTTAAATGGCTACGCAGAAGTATTAAAGTTATTACTTGAACATACTCCTGATCAAGGAAAAAGAGATACTATGATACACGCACGAAATAATAGCGCTTTTATAGATACTGTTTTGATAGGTGATACAGAAATGTTAAAGTTATTACTTGAATATACTCCTGATATAGAAAAAAAAGATACTATGATCCATGCACGAAATGATAAAGCTTTTATCCTTGCTAATGATAAAAATAAACTAGAAGCTTTTAAGTTATTACTTGAACATACTTCTGACCAAGTAAAAAAAGATGCTATGATCCATGTGCGAAATGACCAAGCTTTTATTGATGCTGCTTCGATAGGTGATATAGAAATGTTAAAGTTATTACTTAAACATACTCCTGATATAGAAAAAAGAAATGCTATGATCCATGCACAAAATGACAAAGCTTTTATCTATGCTAATAATAAAAATAAAGTAGAAGTGTTAAAGTTATTACTTGAACACACTTCTGATATAGAAAAAAGAGAGGCTGTGATCCATGGACGAAATGACCAAGTTTTTATCGAAGCTGCTTTATATGATCAGGTGGAAGTATTGAAGTTATTACTTGAACATACTCCTGATATAGAAAAAAGAAATGCTATGATCCATGCCCAAAACTATAAAGCTTTTCTTAATGCTACTATAAGTGGTCATGTGGAAGTATTGAAGTTATTACTTGAACATACTTCTGATATAGAAAAAAGAGAGGCTATGATCCATACACAAAATGACCAAGCTTTTGTTAATGCTGTTTTATATGGTCATGTGGAAGTATTGAAGTTATTATTTGAACATATTTCTGATATAGAAAAAAGAAATGCTATGATCCATGTGCGAAATGATGAAGCTTTTATTGATGCTGCTTCGAGAGGCCATGTAGAAGTATTGAAGTTATTACTTGAACATACTTCTGATATAGAAAAAAGAGAGGCTATGATCCAT
>NZ_JSWE01000156.1 GCF_000815465.1 Candidatus Jidaibacter acanthamoeba
TAAAATGGAAAACCAAAGATGCTATGGGTTATCATAGTTATAAAACAGCTTATAATACCATTCGAGGGATTGAGACAATCAATATGTTATTCAAGGGGCAGCTTTATCACTTACTTAAGAGCTCTGCTATAAATATTAAATACTTTGTTGAAAGGCAATTTAACTTACCTACCCCTGCTTATATTTTCTAAAAAACCTCATAAAATTTTATAACTTCTTCCTTCAATTTTATTCTTTGCAACACAACCCGTTCTCAAGGGTCTTTCTTGATATACCAATATGTTCAGCAAAATCAGTAGTTGTTATTTTCCTAAAAAATAGAACTCTACGTATGATTTCTCCTATTTCATCCATAATAATATGCTATAAAGTGTACATTTTTTTATGCCTGTAAATTAGCAGCTAGGTTTATCATTGTCCATATTTCAGAATAGATGAAGCAATGTTTACTCATATTCCCACAATATTCTCTACTTTCACTTGCATAATAGTTTACACAGATGTATAATAAAAAAAAAGAGCAGCTAGCTTGTAACTAACTACTCTTTTTTCATGTGAGGTCTGATAGACCCCTAAAAACAACCAAGGTTAGTCTATCACTCCTCCGTTAAAATTACCAGTGGTTTAATCGATAATTATAACTAATAATTATCAAATATATAATGGAGCGTTTATGAAAGATTCCGCACAAGCTCAGATCTATGGCACAATGGCTAAAGACCTTGAGATACATAAAGACCTAAACGGGAAAGTATACGGTATTGCAACCCTCACGGTAAATAAAAGTATAGGCTATAATCCTACCACGGGAGAAGAGTTGTTTGAACCGCAATGGTTCAAAATTCATATTACCGATGAAAGCTTAACTAACTTCTATAAACCCCTACTGCTTAAAGACAAAAAGGTTATCTTTATCGGTGAGCTTGATATTATACAAGCAGATATGGATGACTCTCATGCGCAAGCAATGATCAGAGTAAACAGTCCGCTCGGTATAGCGCTTATGCCTAAAGCCTTTTAATGGTTAAGAATAACCTATAGGGGTTCTAAACATAAACCTCAGATTTTTCCGAGACCACCTATAAGCCGCATAAATAAAAGGCTAGACACCCCAAGTGAGAAATTTCGCCCTTTCCTGCAAACAACCCCTATTATGAATTAGTTATAAAATTATAGTTTGACCTAAGTATAAATAAGTCAAATTAAAAAGATATTAGAGTGCTATACTATCATTACGATTAAGCGCATCATATAGTGTGGATGGCTTTATGCCAAAAGTTCTACAAATTGAAGCTTTGCTAACTCCCTCTTTAATTTGTTTTATGATAGCTTCCATCTTCTCTTCATTAATTACTCTAGGCCTGCCTCCTCTTTTACCTCTCCTCTTTGCTGCCTCAAGACCAGCGAGCACCCTTTCTTTTATTAGAGCCCTTTCGTATTGAGCCAATGTGCCAAATAGCTGAAATAGCATTTCCCCATGAGGAGTGGTTGTATCCATTTGTTCTGTTATGGAACGAAATGCTACTCCTTTCTCACGAAGAGTGGCCATAATATCTAATAAATTATGCAAAGACCGTCCTAAACGATCCAATTTCCAAACTATAAGACAATCTCCTTTATTCAAATATTCTAACGCTTTTTGTAAACCCGGGCGTTTATCTCTAGCTCCACTTGCTTTGTCTTCAAAAATATTTCTTGGGTCAACTCCTGCATTTATTAAAGCATCTTTTTGAAGATCAGTTGATTGACGATCGCTTTCTGATGAAACACGAATGTATCCAATATTCATACGAAAAACCCTAATTTGCACATATCCGAATAGCCTAGCAATGCGACTATATTTATCGTATAGGTTTAGACTACTTTTAGGAAAGTTTCAAGTTCTAAAAAGCACCCTAACGGAAAACACTTGTTTTCCGTTAGTTTAGTTAATGTTATTTGTAATCGGATTTGTATGAATAACTTGTCTATATATTAAAGATTACATTAAATGATGCGTTAAAAAGCATCAGTAGAGAGTGTATAGTTGACATTGCACTATACAATTGTTAATATATTGCATAAACAGCAATATTAAAAGATATCGAAATAAAAATGAAAAATATAGCTATCACAATTAGGGTGCCTAATAAAGAATTGCATATCATTGATGATTATGCGAGAGAAAAAGGAGTTACACGTGCAGAGATATTCCGCGATCTAATAGTTGATACTGCAAACGATATTAAGCACAAGAAGCGGAAAGAAAAGTTAATTGCCGCATCTAAAAAAGTAAGTCAGCACAATATTAGTGAAGCTATTCAATTAGAGGATACATTAGAGGACGGTTTAAAAAATGACTAATATTATACTTACTCAAGGTGATATTTGGTTAGCTAATCTTAATCCTCAACAAAAATCTGAACCAGGTAAAATTAGACCGGTACTAATTATCCAAAATCAATATTTATTAGACGCAAATCATAGTACTACTATTATAGTACCCCTCACTACCAACCTTATTGATGATGCTGAACCTCTACGCATTAGAATTAATGCAGAAGATAAACTGGAAAAAGATTCAGATTTACTCATAGACCAAGTAAGGGCTATAGATAATAAAAGATTTATAGGAAGCCCACTTCTTAATATAGGGGAAGATAGATTAAAGTACGTAATTGATGCTCTCCAACAGGTAATACATATTCCCGAAACTAAGGATTAATTATTTCTAGTGTACCTTCAGCTTGAGTTATATAGAGAGAAATTGTGCATCCCTGTATATTATCTCATGGATATTCTATGCTTTTAATGCTTTGTTTTTAGGATAAGTTATAAGGTAGTATTGCAAGAAATGAAGCAGGGTTAAGAAGGTATCTAATTTTATGAAGGCGTTTAAAAAATATAAGCAGGAGTGGGTAAGTTGTTAAAACCTTTGGGGCTATATTGCTTAATACAGAAATATTGCTGATACCCCCAGCATAAACACCTGTAAACAAAGGATATTTTTGCTTGCAAGCCTAAACGATCTATGTCCTAGAAGATTTAAGATGAATCAGTATAGATTAAAATATAGAGAGTCTTAAATATACAAGAATATTTGGCGAGTTTAGAAATAATATATATAACAAATTACTAATACAAAAATAGCTAATAAAATTAACTTTTTATTATAATAAATATGCATGTTATTTATTAAATGAAAATAATAAATATTGAAAAACTTAAATTATTGAGCAAGTATCATTTCATATTTGATAAATAAAGAAGTACTCAAATATGTTTGAGGCCAACATAATTATCCTCAATATCTTTACATTAAACTTAGCTGAAAACAGGTTAACAATTAACTAAGCTGCTTTAAAGCAGTGTTTAAAGTATATGTGAGTCTAATAAGTTTCTAATCAAATATATATGCAATAAGTTGTTTTATATTTAAAATAGGTATAGATTATGCATCAAAAAGAAACCAAAAATCAAGATAAAAAAAATACATCTGACAATAAAGATAATGATATTTTATTACAAGAAGCAATGGATTTGTGGACGGCCTTTAATAGTGCTAAGAATGAAGCTGTTAAACAATTTGCCGGAAACTATCCTGGGACACCATTAACCACTACGGTTTCCAATTATTATATAAAGACAACAAATCTAGTATTATCTACTGTAGGTGGTTTAATGAATTATGAAGATGCATTAAGCCGTGGGTTAACTCATGAAAGAGCAGTATTAGTAGCCACCTCACATGTAGTATTGGGAAACTTATCCGGAGCTTTATGCGCAAAGGGTTTATCAGCCATACCTTTGATCAATTTAAACCCTATTCTCACAGCCGCAGCAGGCAGTTATATTGGATCAAGAGCGTATGAAGATTGTGCAAAAGAGCATGTAGACAGAGCATTTGACAATTTATTTAGTACTTATGATAGAAAAATGTTTGAAGCTTCTCTAATAGCAAATGGCTTGGGAGACTCATATAATAGGTCTTGTCCTTTAGATCCAATTCCTGGGTATAATGTCCAATATTCTGAAATAGGTGGGGTTGCTAATAAAGTTGGTATTATTGAAGGAGTAAAAAATAGTACTGACCAAATATTCTTTAATGAACATATTTTTTGTATTCCAAGCAATGGTAGAGCTATGCCTTTCACGGATGCAGAATTAAAACAAATATTAAGAGAATTAGCTATAGGAATATATATACATAAGACTTATCCATTTTTTAGTTTGCACTTTAATAATGACCATAAGCTTTATCCTGTGATACACCCTGCATACCAAAATACGTTAGTTGGGGATGTGATAGCAATTCTTGACTACTATATGAAAGGGTTTTTAAATGGAGGAATATTTGATAAGAATTTTCTGCAGGATTGGGATAAAGAACAAATTACCGACAGGGATTATTTAAAGAGTAAATTAATTGATATTAAAGAATATTGTAAAAAAAATCTTTCAGGATTTAAATACGTATCTTTAAGGGAGCTAATGAGCAAATACGGTCTTGAATCGGAAGAAGAAAGCATAAATGATAATCCTAATTCAATATATAAAACTAAATTTAATACTTCTTTTAGGATAATTGCTAAGCAAGGATCAATTTCTAAATATGAGAATATATTTTTAATGAATCCTGAATTTGATATAGAATATAGCATAGAATTGATGCCTGACTACAAGCAATATTTGGAAAGTTATAAGCAAAGAAATGGATATTTGCCTGAAGATTATATAAGACTAACTCATCTTTATGAACTTATAGCACAAAGTATAAAACAAGAAATGCCTAAGCTTCCGTTTTGTAGGGATTATTTCCAGATGCTAGGTATTATAAATTTCTTCTGTTATTATTATACGACTTTACAAGAAATAGGTAAGGTGCCTATATTAGATAGTGCTCCTATGGTTTATAATGGAACTTCTCCTAAAGTTTATCCACCCATACCTGTTCGTTATTACAAGCATTTAAATCTCAATATTACTTATACAGATTTTATTAATAAAATACTGGTACTAGAGAAAAGGCAAACTAAGTATAAGATGGACTTCTTTTATGAGCAATTATTTGAAAATCTTGCAACTATTCAGCCAGATGCACTTTCAACTAGAATAAAATTAGCATTAGTGGAATTAATTAAATCTAAAATACCAGACGATGTAGGGGTGATAGAAGAATCTGAAATTGATAGTGAGTATATTGAACAGCTGTATAAGAAAATTGATTTTGAGCTCAAATCAATAGTTACCGGTTTGAAAAGCAGCATATCAAATAGTTTTAAAGATATATCTGATAGTGCTAATAAAATCTATGGGTTTTTGGTTGCTGGTATTCTTAGCAAAGAGTTTTCTGAATATCAAAGTCAGTTTGAGCAGATAAATTTAAGTAACCTACCACCAAAATATAATAATATCTTAATTAAGATAAACAATTCAGGAAAGGTCGGACCTGTACTTTTAGTTGAAGAAATAGAACAAAGGAAAACCTTAGAAGAAAAGCTTGGGTATATTAAAAGTATTATTGATAAAAAATTGGAAGCTACTACAAAAATAATTAACCAGAATGCAACTCGAGAATACAAAAAAATAGAAGGAACAATCAATATTGAAGGAGAAAAAGCTAAAAAGATTCTAGAAGATAATATTAGAAAAAAGAGTGAAAAGTTTGAAATTGAACTTCAGAAACAAAAGGATAAAGTAATTTCAAGAAATTGCTATAGTTTGCAACAAGCAAGTTATTATGAGAGGAAGAAATTTGAAAATGAACTAGACGCGAAATGTGATGAAGCTAGAGAAGAGTTTGAAAATCAAGTTAGGGAGGAATTGCAAGATTTAAAAGATAAATTAAGATTATCTAAATCTATTGCTAAGAAAGAAATTCAAAAGAAAAAAGAGTACTTACTCAAAGAAATCCAATCTGCACATAGTGAAATAGTCTCTTTATTAGATAAGCATAAAAAGATATATAAAAGTATTACTAAATGGATATTAGAAAATGAACAAATTTCTAAAATAAATGTAATAACAAACTATGACCACTCAACGTTAAGTATAGCGGATAATGATTTTTATAAAGAAGTTGGAGATAATGTTAGTATTGTGGGTGGCTGCGGATTATCTCTACAAAATATTGCACCTACCGAAATACAACAAGGAGAACGATTAGCTAAAAAGATATTAATTAATATCCAAGACAAAGACCCAGAACAATTTTCTCAAATTAAACATCAAGGGCAGAATTACACTATATTTAGATTAAAAGTAAAAGATAAAAATATAATCAATTTCTTTGATTATACATATTTACTTGATAGTTTTAGTGACGATACTGTATCACATAGAAAAACATCAAGTAATGAGTATGAAGACTTTAAAAAATTACTACTTAAATCAGTATACAACGAATCTGATGTTGAGATTAACTATGATTCCATTAATTTAACTAGAAGAGATAAAGCAGGTCAAACTATATTACACCATATA
The DNA here is from genome assembly GCF_000815465.1 of Candidatus Jidaibacter acanthamoeba. Classification (NCBI taxonomy): domain Bacteria; kingdom Pseudomonadati; phylum Pseudomonadota; class Alphaproteobacteria; order Rickettsiales; family Candidatus Midichloriaceae; genus Candidatus Jidaibacter; species Candidatus Jidaibacter acanthamoebae. Next base: position 6,463 of record NZ_JSWE01000156.1, read on the forward strand.
TCTGGTTTAGTTAGTAAACCTGTTCTAGAAAAGTTAATAAGCAAAAAGACGGAATGTATTACACAACAAGATAAGCTAGGTTATTGGCCTATTCATGTTGCTGCAAGAGCTGGTAATACTGAAGCTGTAGAATATATGATTAATTTAAACAAAGAGTGTTTAGAAGCTAAAACTCAAGATGATAGAACTCCTTTAATACTAGCAGCAGAAAGAGGCCAGACTTCAGTTATAAGCTCATTATTAAGATTAGGGGCTAATCCAAATCATATATTACCTAATGGCTTATTCGCATTATATATTGCTATCCAAAATAAATATCAAGCTGCTGCATTATGTTTATTAAATAAAAGAGATACAAAAGTAGATATTGTAACTGACAATGATAATAGCCCTTTACATTTAGCAATAGATACTGACCAAGGTGAAGTTGCAAAAGCTCTAATTGTTAAAGGTGCCGATGTTCATAAACGCCGTAAAACTGATGGCTATACCCCTCTACATTGTGCTGGAATAAAAGGCCGATCTGAAATATTAAAAGCTATAATTAAAACAAAGAGTATTTCAGTAGACGAAAGACTTGATTCAGGACAAACAGTATTACACCTTTCTGCAGCAGGAGGGCACATAGAAGCAGTTAGGACTTTAGTTACATTGAAGGCTGATATAAATATACAAGATAATAACGGTAATACATCTTTAATGGTTGCTATACTTAACAATCAAATTGATATAGCCCACTATTTAGCACAGTTCAGCAGCATTAATATCATAAATAACTTTAATGAAACAGCTCTATTACAAGCTGCAAGGAAAGGAATGTATGGAGTAGCAAGTATACTAATAAGCCGCGGAGAGAATCAAGATCTCTCATCTAATAAAAACTTGGATAAGGTTAATCCTAAAGAAGCAGATTATGAAATAATAAAAAAAGTGTTGTTATCAAACCAGAAAACAAATGTTAAGCAACTTAGTAATGATATAAGTTATTATTTACTTAGAAATGGGCAATATTATTTATTCACAAAACTATTCAAAGAGCAAAAGATAAATCCTAAAGGTGAGTTTTTAAGTTCATCTAGTTTGGGTGTAGCATCACAATATAAGCATGGAATGCTAATGGACTTTTTAAAAGAACAACAAATAGTATTTAAGCTTAATAATAGTACAAACGATGACTTTATTTATTTTGCTGTAAAAGTTGATGATGTAAGCTCTCTAAGAGAATGGGTAGCACAACAACCATTAATGTCTAAAGCTTTCTGGTCTAGTAACATAAATGATAAAGAAGTAAGAACCTTAATGTATATAGCTGCAGAGAACTCTAGTTTAAACTGTCTTAAGGAGTTACTTAGTATAAAAGGTGATAATTATTGTAATGCTTTCAATAATAAACACTTACTTTACGGTGCTATTATAAGTCATAATAAAAAAGTATTAAAAGAGGTATTAGCACATTGTACAGATCCTAACATTTGTGTAGATGAGCATCAAAACACTGCTGCTCATATAGCAGCAGAACATGGGTTATTGCATTTAATAACAGTGCTTAATAAAAGAGGTATCACCTTTTGTAAGTTAAATGATAAAAAGTATACCCCGATGCATCTAGCTATTTTAAATGATGATAGAAAGATGCTTAAATTACTATTAAAACTTATAGAAACAGCAAGCTTACCCCAAGACTTACTTTCTTTCGCAATGATACATAAAAAATCTAAATGTATAGAGTTTCTTTTGAAGAATTATAACCTGGGAAATTCTATCAATGGAGAAAAAGACAAATTAGTATTATTAAATGCTTGTAAAAATAACAATATAAATCAAGTAAAAGCTCTCTTAAATATTAAATATGATGTTAATGAAGCTACCTCAGAAGGTATAGCGCTTCACACAGCAATTGAGCATAGTTCTATAGAAATAATTGAATTATTATTAAACGCTCAAGCTGATCCATTCTTAATATTTAATGGTGAAGATGCAATTAAGGTTGCGATAAAACATAACAGAATTGATGCCCTTCATTTATTACATAAATATGAGTTTAGAAGTTTTCTTTTAAGTAAGGTAACAAGTTATTCTAAAATTTCCCAGAATCCTTACATATTAGAAGCATTAGAGGGTAGAAGTGAAAAATTTGACACAGATAAGAAAAGATTATTATCTGCATTTGACAATAGAAATTATAAAGATTTTGAGGAAATTTTAAAAATTTTTCCTATTAATAATACTCTTTTTCCAACTGAGGAAGGAATATTAAAACCATTTCTACACTTTGTATTTAAATTGGATCCAATTATTTCAGGTAACTATGCCTGTAGTATTATAGAGTTAATTAAAGATAAAGTTGATCCGAGAGTTAAAGATAGCAAAGGTTTAGGAATCATTTTCAACCTTGAAGATGATAACGAGGTCTCTATTCTTGAGAAACTGAAATGGGTTGATAAATATTTTGGCAGATATAAACAAGAAATCTTAGAGCAAGCTAACTATAATGACTTTACTTTAACAGAAAAATTGTATGTAAGCGGAAAAAATAACTTAGCTAAGTTATTTTTAGAAAATGGTTTCTCTATAAATTATAAAGATAAAGAAGGTAAATCACTTCTACACTTCGCAGCTGTTAAAAACGATATCGATATGGCTCAATACTTAATTAGCAAAGGAGTAATACCAGATATAACCGACCAACAAAGAGCCACACCATTAATGCTAGCTGCAGCATCTGGTAGTATAAAAATATTAGAATCACTAGTATCCCAAGGAGCCAATATAGATGCTGTGGATATATATCAAGACTCAGCACTGCACTATGCAATTAAAGCAAAACAATCAGACTCTGCACTATTCTTAGCAAATTTATCACAAAATATCATAGATAAAAATCGTAATGGCCATACTCCATTAATGCTTGCAGCAATTTCAGGGTTAAACCCAATTGTACAATTTTTAGGCTTTAAAATGGCAAAAATTAACCAATTTGATGTTAAGGGATTAAATGCTTTACATTTGGCAGCTATTTATGGAAATACTGAAATCATCAAATTGCTTGTTGATATAGGGATGGATATTGATTGCGAAACGCAATACACAAAGAAAAATAAGCTTAAAAATACTGCTTTACATTTGGCTGCATCTCATGGCAGAGTTCAAGCATTTACAGTTTTGATTGAGCTGGGAGCCAGCATTACAAAAGAAGACATAAGAGGATGGAGCGCAATTCAATATGCAGTAAAAAGCAACGATAAAGAAATTACCAATTTGGTTACACAATTATCCAGCTTTTATATGTCAAGTGAACAACCAAAACTTTTGTTAGCTGCAGCTTTAGGGAATAATGTAATAGCCGTTAAACAATTATTAAATAACAGATGTCCTATTAATAGTTTAGATAAATTTGGGGGGAATGCTTTACACTATGCTGCTTATACAAATGCACATAATGTTGCAGCATTACTAATGGAACTAGGAATTAATTTAAAAGCTACTGCAGGTAATGGTAATACCCCTCTACATGAATCAGCATTAAATGGGTCTATTAATGTATTAAAGCTACTTTGTGAACAACAAATTGAATTAGATGCTAAAAACCAAGAAGGTAAGACAGCCCTACATCTAGCTTGCGAGCAAGGGCAATATACGGCTGTAGTCCAATTGATACTAGCAGGTGCTGATTTATATATAACCGACAATAAAGGTATGACACCTGGCCAACTTACTTTATTAAAATGGCATGAAAAGGTAATAGATTTATTACTTATATTAGGAGATCAATCCTTAAAATCCAATGTTTCAAAAGATATCCCAAGTTATTTAAGGCAATGCTATGAAGCATTAGAAGTAAAATTAATAGAGTTTGAGAAAAACATACAAGAATGTAATCTATTAAAAATGAATGCTTTACATATTTCTATAGTGTTGAAACATAGTGATGCTATATCCTTATTATGCAAAACACAACCTCAGTTGATACAACAAATTGATATAAATGGAAAGAAACCTATTCAATATGCAATTCAATCAAAAAATTACTCAGCTGTCAGAATTATTAAGCAACATGAAAATCAGCTTTTAAAGCAAGAAGCAAATACAAATTTATTAGCAAAATCACAGAAACAGCCAAATATATTTAATGTAGCCCAGCTGATAGAGCTGTTAGGAAAATATTTTACTATTAGAGATGATAATATATTAAAGAGAATATCTGAAACCTTTTCTTCTCTCCCTGTAGAAGCAAGTACTTTATTTTTTGGTAGCCTTATCAATATGCAATCAAAACAGCGTTTAGAGTATATTAATAACTGGCTCAATCTGCTTGATAAGTTATCTAGGCACCCCGAATTTTATGAAAAATTTACTTATAGCTTTCTAATTCAATATTCTTGGGATGTATTGTATAGTAATCCAGAGTTTTTTGAGTTATTAGATAATCTAACAATGGAAAATCAAGAAATATTGCAGCAATGGTTTTGGAAATATTTTGAACCAACGGTATCATATCCATTAGAACACACGAAATTTAACAAAGCTTTAAATCTATTTAGAGAGTTCATGGATGAGTGCTTACAAGCTAAAGTTGGAAATTTAATTTCTTCACCACCGCAAAAAAATATCTCATTCCAATTAAGTATAAATCAATCTTATCTTGAACTTTGCATATTGGCTTTACAAAAAAGTACAGATAAAAAAATGCAAAGCTCTTTTTTAAATTTATTGCCCTCTATTAAAATATTGAATAATGCATTCCATAATAATTTTCCTTTTGTATGTCAAATGATGGTTTCATATGGTGCTATACAAAAAATTACTAATATAGAAGTACTTGATGAAATATATGATTATAAAACTTTAAAATCTCAGGCATTAAGCTATTTAGCCTATAATCGTAATTTACAATTTAAGGAAGTATTGAGTTTCTTTAGTATACTTGAAAAGATTGATACTAATGAACTTAATATCGAAGAAAAAATGGTAGTTATTCGTTGTATCATGCATCTATCAAATGGTGGTATTGATCAAAGCAAAATTAGTATGCTTCTAGAGCTTGCCATACAAGTTAAAGCAGAGCTTGGTTATAGAGTATTTAGAAAGTTATTTACTGCTGTACCTACTGTACAAAGCGCTAGAATGACTTACTATATAGAAATATGTAGCTTATTATTAGAATTACATAATGTAATTAACATAAATGAGCTTATTGGCAGCTGCTTGCCAGATTTGCAAGGTTTGCTAGGTAAATTAGAGGAAGAGCAATTAAAATATTTACATGATAAATTTCCAGAATCAGACTTAGAAGTCGCACTAAATAGATTTGCAAGTAAGAGTGATTTTGTTCGTTTTCCTTTGTCAAGCAAAGATATTAAAATACTGCAAAGTACATATTTAAATATTTCAGAATATGCAAAAACAATAAAATCAAAAAGTTTAGTTGAGCTTTCAGAACTTGCACAAATACAAGGAATCATATTACAAAAGAATCCTCAAGATAATGAAGCTTCTATTAAGTTACTTGCAACCATACGTGAAGTTATTAGGCATTGTTTTAAAATTTATCCCTATAACACTCAAGTTTTATCAGTAATTGGGCTTATACATTTTCCCGAAGAATTTAAAGGAAGAATTGCACAAATTCGTACTGGAGAGGGTAAATCAACTATTATTGCTATGCTTGCAGCTTATATGGCTTGTCAAGGTAAGTTTATTGATATCATTACCTCTTCAAGAACACTTGCTATACGTGATCAAGAAAAATATGAAAAATTTTTTGCGAGGTTAGGTATCAGTTGTTCTCATATTTGCTATGATCAACAAGAACAACAGCACTTTAATGGGGTAGTACTTTATGCAACTAATTACGATTTTGAATTTTCTATATTAAGAGATCAGTTATACAATGAACAGAAACGTTTTACAGAAATACATGGAAAGAAAATTAGACGTACCTGTGAAGTAGTAATTGTAGATGAAGTTGATAACCTCTTTTTAGATACAGCATTAAATGCAGCAAGGATAGCTTTACCTTCTGCAGAAGATACATCCTGGGTTTATGAACCTATTTTAAATTACGTTAAGCAGAATATTAGTAAACAGTTAGATTGTAAAATGCTTAGAGAGATTTTGAAACAATACTGTAATGGTAGATACATTAAACAAGCCACAGAATTTACAAATGAAAGGTTAAAAATGTGGATCTCATCAGCTAAAATAGCGATCGAAAAAGAGGAAGGAAAAGATTATATAATTGATAATAATAGCTCTTCAATAAATGAAAATAAGGTAATAATAGTAGACTTCCAAAATACAGGTAGCCTTAACCATGGAAGTAGATGGAGCTATGGAATACATGAATTTCTTGAAGTCAAACATGGCTTTAAACCAAAAGCTGAGAGCTTGACTTCTGCTTCAATATCACACCCTGCTTTCTTTAAAGAATATAAGACTATATTTGGGTTAACCGGCACAGTAGGGGAAGAGCAGGAACGAAAAGAAATCAAGGCTATTTATAATGTAGATATATTTGATGTTCCTCCACATTTCCCTAACTTACGTAAGGCTCTCCCCAATCAATATTTTCAAGACAAGAAGGTTTATTACCAGGCAATTATCGATGAGGTAAAGTCAGTAATAAAACAAAATAGACCTGTACTTGCACTATTTAGGACCATTAATGAATCAATAGCCTTTGCTAATAAACTTAAAGAAGAAAATATAAGACACTATGTTATTAACGAAATGCAAAAAGAAGATAGTAATTATATTTTAAGCAGAGCAGGACGTCCTAAAAGTGTTACAATTGCTACTAATACTGCAGGAAGAGGTACTGACATTATTTTATCACAAGAAAGTATAAAAAATGGGGGTTTACATGTTATTTTTGGATTTTATCCTGCTAATCTTAGAGTAGAAGATCAAGGTATGGGTAGGGCTGGAAGGCAAGGGCAATCTGGTACCTGTCGTATGTTTACCCATAGCCGAGATGAAGAAGTTCAATATTTAGTTAATAGATATTTAAGCTTAAATTCATTTGTAAGTAGTAATTTTATTGAATATCTAAACCAACTTAGGTCTGAAAAAGTTAAATCCCTATCTTTAGAAAGAACAACCAACTCAGCTATTGAAACTATTAACTATCAAATACTGAAAAGATTTTGTAGTTATAACCAAAAATTTTCTAATGAGTTAAAACAAATTTCAATAAGTGAATTAATTTTGGTATGTAAAAATTATAACACTTATAAAATAGGTCTATCTATACATAACCCAAGAAACCCACTTACAATTGGCTTACATAAACTAGCTTATAGCTTAGCACAGTCTCACCAACAAGGTAATGTTGTTGATTGGGCAGCATTTTTGGATGTGGCTAGGGAAGCATTCTTGTCAGTAATTTTGCAGGAATGGGCTTATTTTTATAGTAATTTACATATAGATAAAAGCGTAGGGAATTTACAATCATATGAAACTATATTAAATAATAAATTTAATAATTTTATAAAATCAAAAGTTGGGCCCATTTTTAATGATCCTACCAAATACTTTAAATCTTACATATTAGAACTATTATCAACAGAGCCTTATAAAGATGAACAAATTATGAGTGAAAGAGAGAAAAATAGAACTTGTAATGCTGGTAATAAAATATCAAATCAATCAATTATGATTCATGATACAGATATAGGTAACAGTAAAGAAGTTGAGGATAATGGTGCTCTAAATACCATTGATCTTAACCTAAAAACAACTATTATTTCAGCAAAATTATCTGGATATATAAATCAATTAAGTCAATGGTTACAAGTAAGGAAAGGGTTAAATAATACAAATTACTACAAAAAAGGAGACGAATCTTACTTATTCAAAAAATATGAGGAAGCGATTAAGCATTTTAACAAAGCAATTTTAATAGAACCAAACAATGCAGAATATTATAACCGTAGAGGTAATGCTTATTATGCTCAAGGTAAGTATAAGGAAGCAATTGAAGATTATAGCCAAGCTATAGAATTAAAACCTAATAATGAAACTTACTATAGTAATAGAGGTATGGCATATAATAAGCTTAAAGATTATGAAAATGCTATAAAAGATTTTAATGCGGCTATCAGTATAAACTTTAGAAATGATGAGGGTTATAACCGTAAAGGTAATGCTTATTATGCTCAAGGTAAGTATAAGGAAGCAATTGAAGATTATAGCCAAGCTATAGAATTAAAACCTAATAATGAAACTTACTATAGTAATAGAGGTATGGCATATAATGAGCTTAAAGATTATGAAAATGCTATAAAAGATTTTAATGCGGCTATCAGTATAAA
>NZ_JSWE01000157.1 GCF_000815465.1 Candidatus Jidaibacter acanthamoeba
CTTCCTTTATGATATTTAATTCTTTAGGTATGTCAGTTAAATTTACTTATTTGCGCCACAAAGCCAATATTATCAAATGATGTAGGATTTTGTGGAAGGCAAAATGGATGGCCAATGCTTTTCGAGGACATTTTTAGCCAAAAGAAGTCAGGATTTAAAAGAAGATAAAAAAAATATTCCTTTAAGAGAATTGCTAAGTAAGTTTTTTAGAGATGAGATAAGTAGTGAAGAATATGATGAACTTTCCAGACCATATAAAATTTATCCTGAAGATAGCTTATTCTTAAAAATTTTTGATGAACTGCAAGCTATAGATTTAGAAGACTTTTGGCCTAGAGATGACGAATATTTTGAAGAAGATGAAAACATAGATGAAGATGAGTTGAGGAGGAGAGTGAAGGAAAAGCTCAGGATTCTAGATGAGAATAAGGATAAGTGGTAGAGAGATATTAAGAATAATGGTAGCGTTGCAAAGAATAAATCATTAGTTGCTTGCTTAACTCTATAGCTACTCCCAATCTTTATTCTTTGCAACGCTACCAAATAATGTCACATTATAAACTAATAGTCTAAATAATAACTTACCACATCTTCCTCTCTTATAAACGATCCTTTTTGAGAGGAAAGTTTAAGCCATATAAATTTCTTACCCTTATACCTAAACATATGATTAAGTAATAAAAATATATAAACCAACATAATAACTGATTTAATTAAAGATAAATATATAAACATGCAATAAAATGCTTGAAAGGCAAGCAACCATTGACTATATGAATTGTAATTTTTAAATATAATTAGTATTATTCGAGTATTATTTATATTATTTAACATTTTACTTGATGGTAGAGAATAAATTAGAAAATGACTTATTAAGTCATGAAAATAGCGCAGAAGAGATACTAAAAGAGAGCGAGTGTAATTATGATAGCTATATTAATAGTAATGTAAACTCAACTATACCAGAGCCAGTATTGTCTGTGCCTCCTGAATATACTGCAATTAATAATATATCTCCTTATATTATCTCTCTACATACCATTAGCCCAAATATAATATACGAGAAAATAATAGTAATCATCCTTTAATAGAACTTGATGGAGAAGGGTTTGGGCAAACACAATTACACAATGTAACCTTTAAGGTTAGTGGAACTAAAGCTGATATAATATTTATTGATCCGGATGGATATAATTTAACCGGTATAAGTTTTGAAAATACAGATAAAGTTTTATTTACTACTTATCTGTCTAATCCCAGTATCAATGAAATAGATAATGGGTGGGTTACCTTAGGCGATATTGGGGGTATGTCATCATTATTGCTGCAAGGAACTGGATTAGAGATTAATGGTATAATAGGAGCTACTGATTATATAGAATTTAAGGTAGATGAGGATCATCAGCGCTTTTCAGAAGTAAGTGCGAATACTAGGATTAGTATTAATGAGAATGCTCAATTTAATAGTAAGTACCTGGCTGCTCATTTGAACAAGACAAGGGATGATATAGAGTTTAAAGGAGCTGCCTTAAATATTACTGAAGCACTAGACTTAAGCGGTAAAAATATAGCTATATATAACGAGTTAAATCTTAATAATGCAATATTTAATGTTTTAAAAGTAGGAATTAACGGCAGCTTAAAAGTTACGGGTAACTTTATAATGACCGCAGATGAGGTTAGCAGCAACCCCGGTTCCAACATTGAATTTAGTGATATTACTAGTAAGGAAAGTTCTATTTATTTTAAAATAGCAGATAAATTAAAAATCGAGGGAGGTTTTAAGGTAGCAAGAGTACCTGAACAAACTCATATCACAGTACGAGCGAATGAAGTTAGCTTAAAACAAAACGTAGAGTTAAATGGTCAAAAACTAATTGAAGTAAGGCAGAGATTCGAGCATCAAAGTGTGAAAGGAAGAGGGAACCTAACACTAATAGTTCATGATAACCAACGATATAATTTCTTAAGTAGTAAGTTTGATTTGCAGGGAAATAAAGTAGCATTAATCGATGGTTATATAAATGAAGATGAAGAAATAACTTTATATGAAGATAAGAACATAAACTTTATTAACGATGTAGATAGTAAGCTAGATAACATAATTTATATAGGAGAAAGATTTAAGAATAGCAAATCTTTAGAAATCAATGGAAACTTGACTGTTTTAACCGATTTAGGTTTTGAGAATTATGGTCATATCAATGTTGTAGAAGAAGCATCTTTACAAGTAGAGTGGTTTTTAAACCAGGTATTATGGTTAAATAAATATAAGGATGTTTACTACCATAATTGGTACCATTTTACTCCTGGAACATATATTGAAAGCACTAAAGCGGTAGTTAGGAATGCTGCATATGAAGAACCTGAATTTCCGGGAAGCGGTAGCTTTAAGGCTAGGGATACAACTATCACTGCTGTTGATTCTATAAAAATCAACAAGGGAGCAGTATTTGAAACTTCTAATAATATGATATTGGTAGCAAATAATAAAATAGAAATAGCAAACCATTTCTACCGCAATGGTCATGGCTTCCCGGGAGGCACTTATTTAGGCAATACTAATATTGACTCAAAGGTTGTAAACAAGATAAGAGCTGAGAAAACATATAATGGAGTAGTGCTCGAGTTTGATGCAAGAAAAGATATCCCTGCCGGAATATAACCCAAGCTATAATTAAAGCTGGTGGAAATGCTTACATGTATTCCTTGAATGGCAGCATAGTAATAAAGGGGACTAAGGGCACATTTGGAGGGCATTTATTTCAAAAAGCTAAAACTGATATTACCCACCAAGCAGTTAACTATCACTATTTTATTACAAATGTTCCCGCACAATTTAATCAATGGGGGTATACACATCATAGTTATGGTTTGTATCAAGTAGTAAACGGAGAGCTTGATTTTAATGTAAACAATGATTTTGTAAGAGTTACTGAGAGTAACTCAATAAACGATATAGGGGTAAATATAAAAATTAATAACGGCTCTATGTTAAGTAAATCCGGGGCTTATATAATAAAGCAACCCCTAAAGAATGTAATACATACTCTGCCTTATCTATCAGGCTCCAATTGCCCGCCCTATATAGTACCTAAAAATATAGGTTACCAATGTGATATAACAAGCACATATTATAATTCATTAGAAAGAAGGCTAACCACTTTTGGCGGGAAATATTATATCAACGGGAATGAATATGAGACAGCCAAGCTTGATATTATAAGTGAAGGAATTACCGAGCACATAAATGGTATAATAAAAAAAGTGGCCGGTAGAGATATAATAGAGCGTACATTGCATACTATTGCGGTAGTTAAAAATATAAAAGGGAAAGATTATAGATCTAAGCACCATGAGATATATGCTGACAAGAATGAAGTTTTTGCAACTAATCAAGTCATATATCAAGCCGGCAGAGATTATAAAGGGTATGGTAATACTATATTTAGCATAAGGGGAGTAAATATTACCGCTGAGGGTAATATAGAAATCCAAGCAACCACCAGCCAAGCTACAAATGAAGATTATAAAAAGAAAAAGAATACTTTTGGAAGTAAGTCCGTACATAAGTTCCAAACAGTGAGCGAAACCTCAGAAGCTTATATAGGAAGTTCTGGGGAAGTAAATCTTAACAGTAAGGGTTTATGCCGATTTGAAGGGAGCTCAGTAAATGCAGCTGGAAAAGTTACCATAAAGTGTAAAGGAGGAGCTGAGTTTTTAGCCCACCAAGTAAAGAATGAAGTCCACATATATGTAAAAAGCAGAGGAATATCCCCAACCGGAACACTGGTTGATTTAGTGAAAAGCGATGATCCCGCCGGTACTTTGCTGGATAATATAGGAATAGTGAAAGGAATAAAGGATCTGCTAAACATGCAGAGTCCGACTGATCTTGCACCATTTATGAAGCTAGGAGCAGAAGTATATGGTTTATCTAAGAAATACCAGCTTTTTACCTCTTCAAACGGAGCTAATCCATTTTATAAATTAAACGGGACTCCGCTTGATGTGAAAGCAGGGTTGGTAGCGGCAATACTTGATAGTGTGATAAATATTGGAATAAAGATAGGAACCAGCAAGAGTGAAGATCATATAGTTCAGATTACTAACCACCCGACCGTATTTAGAGGAGAAGATCTAGAGATGGAGATAGGAGGAGATGCTAAGTTTAGGGGAGCACAATTTGAGTTTGAGAATGAAGTTAACGCTACTATTAAGGGTAAAGCTGAATTTGAAAGTGTGAAGAATGAATTTCATCATGATCATAGCAGTGAAGAGAGTGGTGTTAGTGTGAGTGTAGGCTTTAGCGGAATAAATGTAGGGGTATATGCTAGCGAAAGTGAAGGTAAAAGAGAAAAGGTTGAACATGTAGCAAGTTCCATTAAGGGAAAGCTAGTTAATCTGGTAGTGGGAGAAGATCTAAGTC
>NZ_JSWE01000158.1 GCF_000815465.1 Candidatus Jidaibacter acanthamoeba
AAACCTGAGTTCATTAATTCATCAAATAAATATGGAGCCAATGCATTTTTACTTGCTGCTTGGAATGGAAACTTAGATGCGGTGAAATATCTTCTTGAGCTAAAACCTGAGTTTATAGATTCAGTAGATAAAGATGGAGCTAATGCTTTCTTACTTGCTGCTAGGAATGGGAAATTAGATATAATGAAGTATCTATTACAACTGAAACCTGAGTTCATTAATTCATCAAATAAATATGGAGCCAATGCATTTTTAGTTG
>NZ_JSWE01000159.1 GCF_000815465.1 Candidatus Jidaibacter acanthamoeba
ATATGAGATAACCGGCAATGGAAGACTTAAAAATTGGAAGAATGATATAGAGTTATGTAGAACCTATAAGATGTACTTAGAAAATATAATAGAGATACGGCATGAACATCAGCATTCTATAAGAGTTGACGGAGGTTATTCAGATGAGGTTTTAGGGATAAGGTTATACTTATATATTGATCTATATATGAAATTACAAAAAGGTACTGAGGTTGAAGTACCGAGTAAGGAAGCAAAGGAAAGGCTTTTTAATGAGATAAAAATTATTAGTGATACGATCATCGGAGAAAGATTTAGGAATTACTGTATTAGTTCTGAAATTAAAGAAGCTTTGATTGGAAATAGGACAAGAGCGATAGTTAAGAAGCTAGTAGAGTTAAAAGTTGGTGAAGAATACGTAATAAGATCCGGATATGAAGGTAATCCGGGACATTGTTTGTATATATCGTTGGTTAAAATGAGTAATGACAATGTAATTGTAAGAGTAGATAACAGATGGATAAAGGAAGGAAGAGTAGATGGAGAGGTTCATAAACATTACACAAAGCAAGAAGGTGAATTGAGGAAAATAAAATCCTGTTACGTTGGAGTATTTAGATTAGGAAGGGATGAAGAGCAATTAACTCAGTATATAGCAGGTGTTATCCAATCAATGTTTTTAAGCTTAACTCAAATAGGAAAAGGATTGAGTAATATATATGGAGTAAGTCTGCCAGGGTGTTTTAAGAACATCTCCGAAGAGGTTGCAAGCTATATAGAAAGCTGGTCGTATCAAACGATACAAAGTCATGATAACGGGAATTGTACATTAAGCAGTTATAATTTAGGGGTATTAGTAAGGTATGGGGAAAGATTCTATAACTGGGTGCTTGCTTATGAGATGCGTGAGACAGTTGTAGGTAACCAAACATCTATGGGTAGCAGTAGTACTACTATTAGTAGTAGAAATGCTGATTTAGGGCTGGCAGCCGGAGGTGGGAGTACGTCTTGGAGAAATAGAGTAGGCGAGAAGAGTGAGACAGAAGGAATAACACAATCCAGCTTAAGCCATACTGAACTTA
>NZ_JSWE01000160.1 GCF_000815465.1 Candidatus Jidaibacter acanthamoeba
CTTCTAGCATGGATCATTTTATCTCTTTTTTCTTGATCAAGAGTATGCTCTAGTAGTAACTTTAATACTTCCATATGGCCACTGCTAGCAGCATTAACAAAAGCTTGGTTGCTTCTAGCATGGATCATTTTATCTCTTTTTTCTTGATCAAGAGTATGCTCTAGTAGTAACTTTAATACTTCCATATGGCCACTGCTAGCAGCATTAACAAAAGCTTGGTTGCTTCTAGCATGGATCATTTTATCTCTTTTTTCTTGATCAAGAGTATGCTCTAGTA
>NZ_JSWE01000161.1 GCF_000815465.1 Candidatus Jidaibacter acanthamoeba
TAGATTTCAAATGGCGCCACTATGAAGGGGAGATTATATTATTATGTGTACGCTGGTATTTGAGGTATAGAGTTAGTTATCGTAACTTAAGTGAAATGATGGAAGAAAGAGGATTAAACATCTGCCCAAGTACCATATACAGGTGGGTTCAGCATTATGGCCCTGAAATACAAAAGAAAGTTAGCTATTTTATCAAATCCACCAACGCTTCCTGGTACCTGGATGAAACTTATATCAAGGTTAAAGGTAAATGGTTATACTTATA
>NZ_JSWE01000162.1 GCF_000815465.1 Candidatus Jidaibacter acanthamoeba
AAGCGCTATGTGATCTTTGTTTATTATAATATTCTTCCCATACTTTAAGTTTATCTGGGAGATCACTAGCATTAGGATTAATACTTGTATAAAACTCATCTAAATCTGTACGTTGTGATCTCTCTACCTTCCCATTTAAGTGTGGAGAGAAAGCTTTTATAGGTCGAAATTTAATCTTTTTTTCTTTTAGGTAATCCTGGACTAAATAAGCAAAAAACTCTTGCCCACGATCTGTTTGAATACGTTGTATTGGAAATGGCATGTGCTTTATTACACACTCTAAAAAGTTAACAGTATTTAAGGACGTACGCCTTTTATATATTCCTAATATTTTATATCTTGTACAATCATCAATCGCTGTATACTGGTAAACCCCTTGAGCTATTTTACAAACATCCATCTGCACCCGTTCTCCGGGTATTTTACAATTATATCGCTTAACTTGTTTACGATAATGACGTTTTAGTTGTAGGTAACCTACTTCATGCTTCTTTAAGACTTTGTGTATAGTAGCTACAGATAATGATATTTCATGCAATCGTTTTAACTCACTTTGTATCCTTCTTACTCCTAACTTCCTTTCTTTCCTTAAAGTAAGAATAATTTCTTCGTTTATCTCATCCCTCTTTTGTAATGGCGAATTTTTAGGCCTAGTACTTATATTTTTCAACCCTTCCATCCCTCTTTCTTTATAGCGTTTACTCCATTTTCTTAGCGTAAACCTTGAAATCCCAAAGTGCTGGCATACTTCCTTCGCATCCCCTAGTTCTTCATATAGTTTGATCCATTTAAGACGGTTTTTTACTTTGGTATCCATTTTCCAATTTGAATAGTTATTACCACATACAGATATCCTAACAACCTAAAGTAACACTGTAAAAAGGTTTATTTCTTACCTTTATATACTCATCTATTTACTAAAAGTCACAACTTCTGCTGACATCTGAGTGGTAATGTTCTATATGAATCACACATCTGAGTATACTCAATAAATAACTTAATAACATTATTTATCTTATCTTCAGCTTCTCTATTGAGCTCTAATGGTTCATCTAAATCCAACTGATACACAAACTGTTGGTAATAATCAATTATAGCATTCCGTTCACCTTCCTTGATTACTAACGCAAACAGATCACAATATCTGCTTAGTAATTCGTTTATATCAATATCCAGCTTTATCTGTGATTGCCTAAACTTATCTTCTCCTTCATTTGATGTAGGGATAACTACTTCCTCTATAAAAGCACTAGCGTTTGAGTAGTAATTCTTACTCTTGTATTTCATAATTAACCTTAAATTATTCTTCTTGCTTTTTATGGTTTCCTATAAGCCTTTAGCTTCTATTTCACAGTTAGGTTGGATCTTACTATTCAGCCCCTAACTTAATTGTTTAGCTTACAGATTTTATATCTCTCTTGATACTCCTCTATCTAAACCAGATTGGCGGAATATCTCCTTAATCTCGAAGCTTTGCGCGTAGTCTAGTGCTACCTTACCTTCTTTATTCCTTATAGTCGTATCAGCTCCTTGTTTTAGAAGTAACTCCGC
Organism: Candidatus Jidaibacter acanthamoeba; assembly: GCF_000815465.1. Classification (NCBI taxonomy): domain Bacteria; kingdom Pseudomonadati; phylum Pseudomonadota; class Alphaproteobacteria; order Rickettsiales; family Candidatus Midichloriaceae; genus Candidatus Jidaibacter; species Candidatus Jidaibacter acanthamoebae. Next base: position 1,552 of record NZ_JSWE01000162.1, read on the forward strand.
CGCTTCTTTATGGTTATGTGCTACTACCCAGTGTAAAGGCGTATTTTGCATTATTTCATCAATTGCATTAATTGCACTTCCTAACTTAATTAACTCTGCCATTACTTCCTTATGCCCATTATAGGCAGCTCTATGTAAAGGAGTGGCTCCATAAGCACTCTTTACATCAATATTAGCATTATGTTGAAGTAACAAACTGACTACATTAGTGTGGCCTTGAAAAGAAGCTCTATGTAATGCTGTCTCACCACTATTATCTCTTAAATTAATATTAGGTGCAGGGATATTACGTAGTAATAACTCAACTATTTTGTAATATCCAAAATCTGAGGCATAATGCAGTGCTGTACAGCCATGCTTATCTACACTATCAGGTGCCACTCTAGCACTAAGTAAGTCTATTACTCTATCAGAATTACCTACATGTGCCGCCTCTATTAACTCTAAAGATATGTGCTTCTTTATAGACTTTAATTCAACATATTCTTGCTTCTTCCAGCTTTCTACTCTTACTAATGGTAAAGCAGATATTTGCTTTAATTCTCCGCTTGCTTTCTTTATGGAACTATCCCATTTCTCTATCTCTTCCAATGATAACTTGCTAGTTATCACTTCTACTACTTTTATCCTATCATCCACCGCTCCGGTAAATATCTCAACCAGGCTAACTCTTTCCTGCTCCTTAAGCCTATCAACATATTTGTGTATGGGCTTAAGGTCACTATCTTTAAACCAATACTGGACTTTTGCTGATTCTTCACCAATCGTACAATAATATACTTCAGAGGCCTTTTCGTATATCCTCTTGCGATCAAACTTCTCTAACCTACTATTGTTGGTTTTAAGTTTATCAGGCCTACTTATAAGATACATCCTAGTTGCTTTACTACCTGATTCTATTAATTGCTGCTTCCTTTCCTCACTTAAATTAAAGCTTAAGGTATTTACTCCGGTTATATCTATAAATACTGTTCTTATCTTGTCATCACTACGTCTAGTTATATTATTTGATACATTCATCATCGTCTCAAATAAGGCCTTGCTATAAGATATAAATCCCCCTATCTCATTCCTTACCGGCTCAACTCCATCCCTTAATATTGTTAATTCATCAAGATAATCAACCCTAAAACCCAAGGTCTTCATGTTAGGTTGATTACGCTCATCGAATATATGTAAAGGGTAGTTATTAAGGACTCCTCCATCAACATATAAGTCAGATTCTTTCTTTCCGGGCTTAGTATATCTTTTAGCAGTAAATACAAGCGGTATTGACATCGATATCCTGACTGCATCTGCAATCTTCATATCAGGCGTATGTTCATGAGAAAATATCTCATAATAACCTGTACTTAAATTCGCTCCTGTAAAATACATATACTTAAAATTATAACTATCTCCTTTCTGGTTTAAGATAGCTTTGCAAGCATCCATAAAAGTAGCATCCTTATTACCTAGCTTTGCAGCTACTATATTCTCTGCCCACTTGAAAAAAACTCAGCAGATTCAGCACCATACTCTCTTCGTATGCTTCTGAGTACCAATGGCCATTTAAGCAGAGAATCACCTATATTATATGACTCAAAAAACACCCTTTCTAACTCTCTCTGGGAGGTAGCCTTATCATAACCAAGGCCTAACAACAAAGCAGTAATTGCACCTGCCGATGTCCCAGCCACCCTTTTTATTCCGGGCAATATACCTTCATTTTCAAGTACATTTATTGCTCCTATATATGCAAAACCTTTAATCCCTCCTCCTTTGAATACTAGGTTCTCATATTCATATTTACTTCCTTGCTTTACTTCTTCTTTAGATACTTGCATATATAACCTTTCTTTTTAGTTTGTTGTTATTAAATTTTTTATGAAAGTTGTTTGAGGTACTATCTGTTCATTTCTTGTTCAGTTTTATCTTTATTGGCTTATATGAAAACTTTACTGAAAAAAGCTTTCTTCTATTTAGCCTTAGTTACCTTGCCTAAATTCGTTACTACCTTCAATTACAATTAGTATTTTATGAGCTTAGATAAGTCATTATGAGGTACTTTAATTAATATGTTTTTTAAATAACTAGTTTAAAACATTGTTTTATAACCTTAAAACTAGCAATGAGTTTTTTATTAAACGTATTATATAATATATATATTATAACCTTCTTTTTTAGCTTAAGCTTTTGTTATGATTTATTTTCAGATTGTGCCTAAAGCTTACTATTAATTAATAATAATCCCTATACTGGATAACTAATAATGCGCCTTTAATATGCTTGATAATATTATTTACTTAAGCTTTGCTTTACAAAATATTATTAGTAGAAAACCTTAATTGAAAAGATTATTATCATATTTTAAATATATAACTTATTACCCATGTTAGTAGGATACGCAAGAGTTTCAACCACAGATCAGAATCTGGACATGCAGATAAAGGCATTAACTGAAGCAGGTTGTAACAAGATATATTCTGAGAAAGTAAGTGGTGCTAAGGATGAAAGAATTGAATTTAAAAATATGCTTGAGTTCATTCGTGATGGACAAGATACGGTAGTGGTTTATAAGCTAGACCGGTTAGGAAGATCCATGAAACAATTAATAGACACCATACAACAACTAAATCAAAGAAATATAGGCTTTAAATCCTTACAGGAAAATATCGATACAACCACAGCAGGCGGCAAACTTATATTCCATATATTTGCTTCTCTTGCTGAATTTGAAAGAGAAATTATTAGAGAAAGAACTAATTCAGGCTTGCAAGCTGCAAGAGCTAGAGGTAGACTTGGCGGAAGACCTAAAAAATTAAATGATACAGACATAAAAATTATTAAGCAGCTTTACGATAATCCCGATATTAAAACTAAAGAAATATGCAGTAGATTTAATATTAGCAAGAGAACATTATACTATATACTTAAACAAAGTGCTTAAGTATACACATCTCTCCTATGCCCTAGATCAAGAATTAAAATAACTAATTCTTTGTTGTTTATCTGGCATATAATTCTGTAATCCCCTACCCTATATCTCCATAAACCTTTTTTATTCCCTACTAGACTCTTACCATGAAGCTGTGGGTTTGAAATGATCTTTGTTTCTAAATAAGTAACAATTCTTTTTTGAATATCTTTAGTTAGTTTAGAAAACTGCTTCCTACTATTGGAAGTGAATAAAATATTATAATTCATTTTCATCTTTTATTTCTTGTAAACTAAAAGTACTTCTCTCTGAATTATAAAACTCTTCCAATGCTTTTTCTGCTGCTTGGATATCTTCTTGATCTTGTAAATAGGACTCAACAGCTTTTCTAACAATGTAACCTTTACTTCTGTCTTGAAGTTTAGCTAAATATTCAAGTTTTGAATGAAGCTGCTCTTGTATTTGAAATGATACTGTTTGCATGTTATTAAACCTTAATTAAACTTATTTATATGTTATATTATTTAGTAGCAAATCTTAATAACTAGTATATACTAATATTAATAGATTGCAATCTAACTAACTTAATAATACTACTCTCTATTACCATAGATATGAAAGCTTCTAATTGGCTTTATTATATAATAGTAATTGTTAATATTTATATTATTTATATACAGCAATATTAGAATTAAAACGTGAGGTATAATTAATAAGAATAGTAATTAGTTTTTGTTAATAGTTAATAACAAGTGTGCAATAAGCCATTATAAGACTAAGGTTTGTAAATCTTGATATTTGCATAAGTTATTGCATTGCTATAATGTAGTAATTATGTTTTTTAATTAGTTTGGCAAGCTTGGTGCAATAAACGATCGTTTTATACACTCTAGCCTCTCATAACGAAAAATAAAAAAAGCTAGAAAGTTCTATTTCTCTCTAGCTTTTATAAAACTAACTATTTTAAATCTACAAACTTATATACTTTTTCATATATATAGTTATTAAGTTGCTTGCTTAACTCTATGGCTACTTCTCAATATTATTTCTTTGCAAAGCAACCCTAAAATTTAATGTCCTCCTCTACGTCTTGCTGCTCCGAAGACTCTGCGAACTGTTGTTTGTGGGGCAGCCCCAAGATTGAAGGTTGCGAATGCATTCTGTGATGCAAATGGTGAAGCTTCTGGCGGTGTTATTAGCGAAGTAGGCTCCAAATTAAAGGGCGTGGATGTAAAGTCAAATATAGAGGGTGATTGGCGCAGTTGCTCACTTTCTTCTGAGACCTGTACTTGTCGTTCTTCTCGTCCTCCCCATGTTTTAACTTTTGATTCTAAGCTTTCTATCTTCTTTTGCTGATCCTGTATTTGTTCTTGCTGGTCTTGAACTGTTCTTTGTAGCATAGATACTTGCTTTCTTAGTGGAGCTATAAATGGCTCTAGCTTGATCCTATTCTTTTCTTCATCTACAAAATTAGCAAGCGCAGTTTGTCCCATACTTCTTGCGAGCATCGTCGGTGTCAGGTTAGCATTATTCAATGCTTTTGCATAAGCATGGTGTTGTAATAAGTCTGATATTAGCTCTTTATGACCATTGGATACTGCAATATGTAATGATGTGTTGCCTTCTTTATCTTTGGCCTCTATATTAGCACCCTTCTCTATCAATATTGAAACAATAGCCTCCCTACCCAATACAGTAGCTTGTAATAACACTGTCCTTCCTTCTTTATTCTTGGCTTCCAATGCTTTGGCAATATTAATGCTGGACAATATCCTTCCAACAACCCTTTCTTCTCCTTGGGAAACAAGATTTATTAATATCGGGTTACCTTCTTTATCTACATCTCCAATATTAGCACCACTATTGATTAAACTCTCTACTATATCATATTGTTCATTCTTTAAAGCCAGCTCTAATGCTATATATCCTTCCTTGTTCCTTATCTCTAAATTTGGTTTACTACTCAACACTTGCTTAGTCATCTTAAGATTGCCGCTACTTACTGCTTTATGTAATGGGCTTTCTCCTTTATTATCTGTCTTGTTTATGTCTGCTCTGCTCTGCAATATTACTTCCAGTAAAGCTGTATTCTCTAATGCAATTGCATGATTTATAGGCAATTTTCCTTCAATATTAGCTTTATTTATATCTGCTCCCAAAGCAATACAAACTTCTAACATCTTTATATTATTATCTTCTAAAGCCTTCCATAGCTCTATCTGATAATCTACTTCTCCCACTTAAGCGCTTGCCCCCAAACTTGTGCCATACCTATCCTCCCCTGTGAGGCCATGCTTTTAAAACATTCCGCTCCGTTTTCTTTAACTACTAACGGATGGTGCCAAAATTGATCTCCTAATTGTTTAATACTCCACTCCAATAGCTTTACATTATCCTGCTCAACTATTAGCTCTAATAAAGTTTGTTGGCCTATTATAGGCTGCATCAATATATGTGGAGCTTGCTCTATCAGACGTTTGATTTCATTCTCTTTCCAAGGCGCCATCGCAGCTAGTAATTGCTGAGTAAATTGTTTAGGTATATATACTTCTTCCCATAATTCAGGATATTGACTAAAAGGATGATTTTCAAGGAAACTAACTATACTACGTTTTACACTGCGGTTTGTAACAAAGTTTTTATTAAATAATTGAATGTTAGTTAACGGATCGGTATTGTTTTTTTCTAACCACTTCTCAATAGCCTCCCGTTCATAAGTCTCTCCGCTATCTATTAATACCGGTTCCATCATAATTTGATTTGTAATAGGACAACGGAACTCCTCAGGGATGGTTGGTAAAGAAGAGTTTCCTGTGGTTAGGTTATTGCTTATATCAGGGTGTGAAAAGCGAGATATTCGTTTCTCCATAATCGTCTGTATACTCTGGTATTCCTCTTTTAAATTTACATTACTAGTATTACTAATTTTATGTTTTAAAATACCTAAGAAAGAGCTAAATGATACTAGATCTAATTCCTTGCCCTGCTTAATATTATTTATATTCGCCTGAAATAATTCTTCGTTCCTCTTTGTAATTTCATTAATAGTAGCTTTTACTTCATCACTTACAGAGTTATTATTAGTATCTTCAAATAATGAGAAATGGGGCCCCTCCAGCTCAACATAGGTAATCGTATTGTTATGTTTTAATGCTTCTGCTATTGCTCTCCCTCCTTCAGCTCCTAGGTTGTTATTTCTAAAATTAAGCGAAGTAATTGTGTTATTATTTTTTAATGCTTCTGCTATTGCTTTTATTCCTTCATCTCCTAGGTCGTTATATTGAAGATCAATTGAAGTAATTGTGTTGTTATTTTTTAATGCTTCTGCTATTGCTCTCCCTCCTTCAGCTCCTAGGTCGCTATATTGAAGATCAATTGAAGTAATTGTATTGTTATATTTTAATGCTTCTGCTATTGCTTTTACTCCTTCAGCTCTTAGGTGGTTACCTCTAAGATTAACCGAAGTAACTGTGTAGTTATTTTTTAATGCCTCTGCTACAGCTCTTCCTCCTTCATCTCCTAGGTGGTTAAATCCAAGACCAAGCGAAGTTATTATGTTATTATGTTTTAATACCTCTGCTACAACTTTTCCTCCTTCAGCTCCTAGGTCGTTACTACTAAGATCAACTGAAGTAATTGTGTAGTTATTTTTTAATGCCTCTGCTATAGCTTTTCCTCCTTCGGCTCCTAGAGTGTTATTTCTAAAATCAATCGAGGTAATTGTATTGTTATATTTTAATGCTTCTGCTATAGCTTTTCCTTCTTCGGCTCCTAGGTTGTTAAATTCAAGATTAAGCAAAGTAATTGTGTTGTTATTTTTTAATGCCTCTGCTATAGCTTTTCCTCCTTCGGCTCCTAGGTTGTTCCATCCAAGATCAATCGAGGTAATTGTGTTGTTATTTTTTAATGCTTCTGCTATCGCTTTTCCTCCTTCAGCTTCTAGATCGTTACTTCCAAGATCAATCGAGGTAATTGTGTTGTTATTTTTTAATGCTTCTGCTATTGCTTTTCCTCCTTCAGCTCTTAGAGCGTTACTTCCAAGATTAAGCGAAGTAATTGTGTTGTTATTTTTTAATGCTTCTGCTACAGCTATTCCTCCTTCGGCTCCTAGGGTGTTATTTCCAAGATCAATCGAGGTAATTGTGTTGTTATTTTTTAATGCTTCTGCTATTGCTTTTCCTCCTTCAGTTCCTAGATCGTTAAATTGAAGATCAACCGAAGTAACTCTGTTATTATTTTTTAATGCTTCTGCTATTGCTTTTCCTCCCTCAGCTCCTAGCTTGTTAAATCCAAGAGGAACCGAAGTAACTATGTTGTTTTTTATATTTTGTATTGTCTGATCTAGCTTATTTAGCATTTCTATATCCTATATATCTTGGTTGTTATTTAACATAATTGATTACTGTAGTTAGTCTTTACTTACTGAAAATAAGATAACCATATAAAATAGTTTACCTTTAAGTATCCTAACAAAATAAATAATATTTTATTTTATCTAGCCCTCACCTGAATTTTTCATATATATTTAACACTTTTCAATTAGCTATTAAAAAAATTAATTAGCAATAGGTTTTTTGTTAAACTAATTGAGAAAGCTGATAAAGTTGTGATACCTTGTATGGAGTCACAACCATCTTTTTTAACTAACCCCTAGGTTATAAGCAGTATGATGTGTCAAGAGTTTTATAAGTGAATTTAAAATTTGTTTTCTCACTACTTGATCCGGAACTACTAGAGCTTGAGCTACCTGATCTTTCTCCATAAACAGGTTCTCCTCTTTTCGACCACCCGAAGGATCGATGCAGATAAGAATCAATACCACTCTTATCCACATAAACAATAGCTTCCTTAGTATAATATGCTATCAGCTCCAAAGCGCTTTGCATATTCAGCCAATGTTGAGTCGGGATGCTCCCTTACATACGATACAAGCGCTTGCGGCTCAAGCTTCTTCCATACCCTAATCTTCGGTGCAGCATCTTTAACTGTCCCTGCTTCTATGCGTTTATTATAACCGTAATTGCATGGTAAGTTGATGGTACCTCTGACAGAAACATAATATGCTATACTCTTCCTTTAAACATTGCTAAGGTAGCTTAAAATTTAAGTGTTACATCATTTATAAACGCCAGTTCTCAATCTTTAAATCTTTTATCCTTTCAAATTCTTTAGTATTTGCAGTAACAAGCACTAAATCATTTGCTAATGCAACCCCTGCTATTAATACATCATATGCGCCTATCGGTGTACCTTTATTACTTAATTCCGCCCTTATCTTTGCAGCATTTAACACAGCCTCGTTATCAAAAGGGATAATATTTATAGTAGAAGTAAAAGCATAAATAATATTTCTAATTTTCTCTGCTCTGCTTGGCAATTTTTCTAAACCGTATTCTATCTCCATCAAAGTAATTGTTGAAATTGATAAATGTAAAGGATTATGCTTTTTTACATGCTCTATTGTGTTGCCTATATTCTTAATAAAATCGCTTACAACACAAGTGTCTAATAAATATTGCATTAAAATATATTGTCTTTAGGTTGAATTAATTCAGACCTGCTTTGTTCAAAGCTGAACGACGATGGAATACTACTAATACCTTGAAAATCAGCTATTTCTTTAGGCCATGATTTCTTTCTACGCGATTTTACCCATTCTTCAATTGCTTCAGAAACAATTTTATTACGTTTTTTTCCTGTAATCTTTGCTAAGATATCTAATTCCTGACCTAATTTATCATTAACATATATATGAAAATGCATTTTTTACCGACATAATATAACATAAAATAACATATTATATTATGTTATATTTGAAGTCAATTGTTAGATATTTCCCAATCACCCCGAAAAATCTAGTCTTAACTTTAGCGCCTTATCTGTATAAGTTCTAAAAAACCTTTCGTTTTCTAGTTTATAATCCTAATTTACCGAAAATAATTTCCGGAGCGTTTATATAATAACCTGAATGGCTCATATTATATTACAGCTGATAATTTAAATTTACTCAAAACTTCTTTAATTAGTTTATTTATACGCTTTTCCAATTTCATTTTACTTACCTTATTAACGAAATTATCTATAAGCTTTTCTTCTTCGGAAGTTAAATGGGTAGCGTTGCAAAGAATAAGATTTGAGAGTAGCTATAGAGTTAAGCAAGCAACTAAAGATTTATTCATATGAAGAAGTATCAGCCTATAGATTTCAAATGGCGCCACTATGAAGGGGAGATTATATTATTATGTGTACGCTG
>NZ_JSWE01000163.1 GCF_000815465.1 Candidatus Jidaibacter acanthamoeba
GAAATTAATAATGGTGTAATCATTAGCAAAGCTTTAATCAATATGGCTGGTATTAGTGATGATTCTTATATTCAAACCGGCAATGGGTTAAAGCCTGGAAAGCATGAAATCACAATTGCCAACATAATATTTAGGAATAAATGCCAAGTTAATAATTTTTGTTCTTTCTATGAAAAGAACTATCCGGGTAGTATACTGAGGCAGTCTCTTGAATGGGAGTTTAAGTCTATAATTTCAATGAAGTTTGAAATGG
>NZ_JSWE01000164.1 GCF_000815465.1 Candidatus Jidaibacter acanthamoeba
GATAATATTAAGGGGAGTAAGGTATATGAGAAGAAGGTAGGAGAGGAAGAAGTAAGGAAGAGAGCGGGGGATAATGAGAAGGATATAGCTAGCAGTTGGCATGCTGGGCTTAGCTTTAGCTGGGACGGGGAGTTTACCGGAAGCATAGGGGGTAGGTATAAGAATGGAGATGATGTATGGTCTGCTGAGGTATCTGAGGCGGCATTTAAGGGGTGGAAGTTAATAGGAGATACGATATCTTCTTGGTTTAAAGGTAGTCAAGGCACTTCTAAAGCTGAGATGAATGCGCATCAAGAAAGTAAGAATAAAGAAGAAAAGGAAAGCTTTAAGGA
>NZ_JSWE01000165.1 GCF_000815465.1 Candidatus Jidaibacter acanthamoeba
TTAGGGGGTCAAATAGACTGAAACTCTAAGGGGTCAATATCAATGACATTCAACATTTAGCAATTCACTATACTCTTTTGTTCTATCATTAACCCCTAATTTTTTTATTTCTTTTATAAGAAATAACTGCAGAGTTAATTTCAATTTTCTCAGCTCAATTGCTATAAGCTCTTGTTTAATATTTTTATATTGTGCTTGTAAATCAATTATAGAAATATTTTTTTCAGCAATTTGTTCAAAGAGCTCACTAATTCCTTCTGCAGCCCTAAGATTTACTTTAACTATATCAACACCCTGAAATTCTTGTTTTAATTCCTGTAATGATTGTTCTGAAACGCTATTTATAGAACAATCCACGGCAATAATAATAGATTTTTTGTCGGCATTATAATGAGAATTCGCTCTTTTTATTTTACAAAAAAGGTTGAAATCTTTTTTATGGTTTTCTATTAGTTTGCTCGCATCTAACACTAATATAGAATCAGCACCTTCTATGGCACGGTCATTGCTAAATGCATAATTAAATTGAGGGTGACACCAAATCATAAACTCTATTACATTATCATTATACTTTAGTATTCTTCTGTGCTCTTGACCTCCATCATAATGATTGGTAAACCTTGCAGCTAACTCATAGCTTAATTCGCTTCCAGAATCTACCAGCATCACTTTGCATTTAATATCTCTCATATATCTCTACTTAAATTATATTATTATTCTACAACTACTTTTATTTATATAAACCTTAAGTAAGATGATTATCGGCTTTTTCTTGTAGTAAGCGTGCTCGATAATCTACTGCTTTATGTGGCATATAAGCTTCCCCTCCGGCTTCTTTAATGCCATCTACTTAGCCTCTGTACTAACTAAGCATTCCACTACTTCATATGCTTTATTTGCTAATGCTAGCTCAACGCAGTTAAATCTTCTGCATTTTTTAATTCTAACTCAGGTTTGGTAATTAGTATTCTTTCCACCATTTCCAAGTTACTGCTCCGTACGGCTTTATGCAAAGAAGCTTTATTACCTTTTACACCAATAAAGCTTCGGTTAGTTACTAGAATACAGCTGGCAACATATCAACTAGCTGAGAAAAAAAGTTACTAATCATACTATCGCCACCTAAGGAATCTTCAATATTCTCCGTGCCGAACACTATATAGCTTACTCCTGAGTCGCCATGAGCAAAAGGAGCTCCTATAGCAAAATCTGCAATGCCGTCATTGTTTACGTCACCCACTCCACTTACTGAATAACCCATAGAATCTTCCGAGCGCACTTTATTTATTTGAAAACCGTGACTGCCGTTTAGATTATACTGGTTGATGTATATCTCAGGTGGAAACCCGAGTTTATCTCCAAATAATACATAGCTTGTTTCCTGGCCTCCACACGCATTATAAGATTTACTTATAATTAAATCATTCAAGCCATCATTATTTATATCACCCGCGCCTTTTACTTTTAAGCTTGCACCCGTACTATCCTTAATAGCAAAACCGTTGTTTCCGTTAATACCTGATACACTAAAAGGATTAGAAAAATCTTTACTACCGTATAATATATAATTTGTCGGATTACCGCCGCATGGACCTGAACTGTCAGAAGACACGACCAAATCATTTAAGCCGTCACCGTTTACATCTCCTATACCGCTCACTGATGAACCAAGATAACTATTCTTGCTATCTCCTTGTATTTTAAACCCGTTATTACCCTCAATATACGGATATATATGCTGCGGTGCATTTCCCGATCCCTTTCCGTATACTACGTAGGCAGCTCCTATGCCATTATCAGCATTACGAGCACCTATGATTATATCATCCAAACCATCACCGTTAATATCCCCTAATTTGCCGATTGACTGTCCTGAAATACTATTTTGTTCCCCATAAATTGTAAGGCCTTTCCATTGTACTAAATTAGTCAGATTTACAATCGGAGGTAATGGTAAGTTGCTTCCGTACAGTACATAACTTACTCCACCCCCATTATTTATTATTCCTTGAGGTGCACTTATAACAATATCATCCAGGCCGTCACCGTTCATATCACCGGCACCGCTTACCGACATACCTAAAGAACTTCCTTTCTCTTTATCATCTCCGATAATTGCAAAACCATTACTACCGTCAAGATCAGAAACATTTATAGTGGAAGGAAAGCCGGATTTGCTGCCGAATACTACATAACCTTCCCCTAGCTGGTTATTTTTACCGGGAGCTCCTATAATTATATCATGCAAACCATCTCCATTTATATCGCCTGCTCCGCTTACTGAAAAGCCTAACGCGTCGCTTGAGTTTTCTCCAATTATTTGAAAACCATTACTACCGTTAAGATTAGAAACACTAAGTTTAGAAGAGAATTTAGAATCTTTTCCAAAAATGACATAAGCTTTACCTGCATATTTATTTGCAGCCTGAGCTCCTACAATTATATCATTTATACCGTCACCGTTGACATCTCCCGCACTGCTTATTTGCCAACCTAATTCACCGTTATCATCGCCAATTAATTTAAACCCGTTTTTTCCGTTAAGGGAAGATAAGTAGAAGGGGTTATTTAATGAAGTCATATTATTATCCTCATATTAAAGGTTTGTTGTTAACTTTTCTTGAAATATGAAAAAGTTATAAGCTTAGTTTAATTAAATAATGTTCATAATCCATATAAATAATGTTACAATAACTAAATCGCTATTAATTTTTTATTTTAAATTATTGTTAACTTATTATTATTCCTTATTATCACATGTTGTGGTTTCAGTCGGTAGGAATGTCTGTGCGGCCTTGTTGCTCAGATAGGGATTAGAGGTAGAAATTAACAAAAGACTTAAAGAATTAAAATAAGAAAGCTAATATTCGGTCGTTAATTTGACCACTATGTATTATATATTCACCAAGGTTTAACTTCTTCGCTACATCTAATAAATGTACCATCATTTCTTACCAGATTTGATACCCTATTATTTAACTCCCCTTTTTTACTTTTAGGGTTTTGTTCAAGCACTATACTTGTTACTGCAAGCTCTAATGCTCTATCTCCTAAAAACTCTAAACGCTCATTAGTTTTTTGATGCTGCTGTTGTGATGACTTTGTATCATTTGCTACTGTTTTTGTTAATGCTTCTATTAACAATGCTTTATCATTAAATTTATATTTAAGCTCTCTTTCCAAGATGCTAAACTTTCCAGGCTCTATAAAATCTCTGTTATTTCTGGTCGCTTTCATAATTGTTGCACCTTGCTAATATTGGATTTAATTAATCTAGCTTTAATAAATAATACTACTTAATTATTAAGTAAAACTAATTATTATTAAAATTATATGGTGATTTTATTGATGCTTAATTATTACCACTATGTATCACATAAGCAAACAGGGGTTATCATACTCTTGCACTATCTGCATAGAACGTTTGTACTTTCCTAAAGCAGGAATAATATCATTATATAAAATATGAGTATCCATTTCAAACTTCATTGAAATTATAGACTTAAACTCCCATTCAAGAGACTGCCT
>NZ_JSWE01000166.1 GCF_000815465.1 Candidatus Jidaibacter acanthamoeba
GTGACGTCATTTGAAATCTACAGACTTGTACTTTTTCATATAGCTAATTATTAAGTTGCTTGCCTTACCTTATATCTACCTTCATATTTCATTTCTCGCAACACAATCTGATAAAGTTACGTATAATGATGTTAAAGAAAAAGCTAAGGAAGCTTATAACAATATACATCCGAGTGTACCGACTTCACTGGATGGTTTTGATTTGAAAAAGGGAAGTTATGAAAGTTTAAGATCACAAGTTATGGCTAATACTAACTTAGAGGATGGAAACAACAATGTTGAAACTTCTATGATAAAAAATTCACCTAAATTTACTGGTAATTTCAAAAGTAGTTTATCTGATAACCTAAACGAACTAAGTAATCATTATTCCTCTGATACAAACAGTAATATAACAAATGAGGTTAATGAAACACATAATCAAGTACCTAAAGAGATCGATAAGATACGTTTAAATACAAATAAAGAAGAGCTGAAGTTAGATAAAGAATATAAAGAAACTAAAGATACATTACATACGGTAAAAGCTGCTAAAAATGTCTTAAAAGAGGAGAAAGAATAAAGTAATTTATATGTGCATATATAATATGAAAAACATTGCATAATACATGATAAATGATACTATATTATAGTATGTTTAAAAGAAGATAAGAGGCCTAACTATGAAGAAAAACATAACTATAAGATTAGATAACGATGTAATAAATATATTAGATGTTTTAGCAAGTAAAACATCTTCAACAAAAACAGAAATTATTGAGAAAGCATTATATGCATATGCGCTAAATAATAAAAAAGATAAAAGTAATTTGCTAAAGTTTGCCGGCAACTGGAAAGAAGAAGAAGCAAATAGAATGCTTAATGATATTTATTCCTCAAGAATAAGTAAGGAGTAAATGCAATGAAACTATATTTACTTGATACTGATACAATTATTTATTTTATTAAGGGACATGATGCGGTAGTAGAGAAATTTATAAGCTCTCCGCTTGTTCAGTTATATATATCAGACATCACCTGTGCCGAACTTTATTATGGTGCATATAATTCAGAGTTTCCTGAGCGTAATCTAAGAACGGTTAGCGGTGTAATCGGTAATTTGAGTGCAGTGCCGTTTAACACTAATGCAAGTAAAGTATTCGGTGAGCTTAAAGCGGAATTGAAGAAAAAGGGTGAGCTAATAGCCGATATGGATTTAATGATTGCTGCAATTGCAGTTGCCGGTAATTATACATTAGTAACTAACAACATAAAACACTTTGAAAGAATTAAAGATTTAAAATTAGAAAACTGGAGCGAATATGAGTATAAAGCTAAGAAGCATTAGAGATGTAGTATCTTATATTAGAGAAATATTTGACAGTAGAAATTACCAAAATATTACTTTTTTTAAAGTAGTAGTAACAAGTGTAATTGTAATTATAGCTATATGGCTGTTTAGTAGCATTTATTTTGCAAATAAAGTTTATAATTTTGTCACCGAGAGAGTTACTACCCTACAAGATAAAGCAAGCCATGAAATTACCACTAAAGGAGAAAGCCTAAGTTATTTAGGACATACCCTTATAAAATATAAAGATGATGAAAGAGAAGCAGCTAATGAAGTTTACCAAGCTGCCCAAAAAAGAAGTAGGTTTGAGAAGCAAAAAGCCCAAGAAGCAGAGCTTAATAGAGCAATGGGTGTAATCTCAAATATGACATATGAGCAGGCAATTTCTGAGCGCGCCCATGAGCCGGTACTACTTGTTAGGTACTTGGAATCTTGTAACGGCGAAGTTTATAGCTGGTTACCTCAAAGAAGTTTAGTAGTTCAAACTAAACTAAAAGTGTTGGAAAAATACAAGCAAGAACTGGCAACGAGAACGGATTGGGATAAAGGAGAAAAAAGGGCTAAGGAAGATTATATAAAAGAATACGGTGGTATTGATCCGAATATATCAACATCGCATTTACTAAAATTACTAAAAGAGAAGCAGCCTGAGGAGCTAATGCTTGAGAGCCATACCTTAAATGGACATAGCGATACAATTGAATCATTGGAAAAAATGCACATGTGTATGAACAAAAGTGAGGAAGTATTAAAAGCACTTTATTTTTATTGGTATAATTATGCAGAGTTTGATGACCCTAAGTGGAATTTTCAAAAGCTGCAATCCATAGCTAATAATCTTCAATTAGGGCAGGATTTAGACTTTAGCGTAATTAATATTATAACTGAAGAAGCCCAAAGATTTAAAACTATTCCGGGCTACCGAGATTCGCGTCCTTTAGAATCTATGAGAGAATATTTAACAAAAGGAAAGCATAAAGATAGAATAAGTCTGATAATGGCTTTCTTTGCTGAAACAAACGACAAATTAGCTCAGCTTGATCCAAATAACATGGGATTTAAGACCAATGCCTTCCAGTTTAGAATGAGAGAATATAATTCATGGAAAGCTAAGTGGGATGAAATGCA
>NZ_JSWE01000167.1 GCF_000815465.1 Candidatus Jidaibacter acanthamoeba
ATATAAGTTTCTATACGATCAAGGAAGTTTTACACTATTATATATAGCAGTAACTGAAGGTAAAGTAGAGATGGTGAGAGCTTTGCTTGAAGCGAAAGCTAATCCGAATTTAGCAGTAACTATAGTTAGTAAGTGGAGAGAAGAACCGGAGGTAGTTTCTTCTGATTTTCCGCTTCATAAGGCTGCTTTCGGATGTCCTTGGGCTATTGGAGTAAGAGAATGTGATGAGCCTTATATAAAGATAATAAGTTTACTAATAAAATATGGAGCGGATGTAAATAAAGTAAATGAAGAAAAGCAGTCTGCAATATTTGTAGCATCAGCAAGAGGGATAAAGACTGTAGACAAGTTAATAAAAAAAGGAGCTGACGTTAATATCTTCGACAATGAAGGAAGGACTCCATTACATATAGTTGCTGATAGGAGGGGTTGGAATAATATAGATACGATAGTAAAACTCATTAAAGCCGGTGCTGAAGTTAATAAACCTGATAATGAAGGGTTAACCCCGTTACATTTAGCGGTAATGAGGGAGAATTTAGAAGTTGTGAGGTTGCTAGCAGAAGAGGGAGCTAATGTAAATAGTATTGATAAGCAAGGTAGAACTCCACTTCACTATACAGTGCTTTGTAATACAGCTCT
>NZ_JSWE01000168.1 GCF_000815465.1 Candidatus Jidaibacter acanthamoeba
TTTATACTGATAGCCGCATTAAAATCTTTTATAGCATTTTCATAATCTTTAAGCTCATTATATGCCATACCTCTATTACTATAGTAAGTTTCACTATTAGGTTTTAATTCTATAGCTTGGCTATAATCATCAATTGCTTCCTTATACTTACCTTGAGCATAATAAGCATTACCTCTACGGTTATAATCCTCATCATTTCTAAAGTTTATACTAATAGCCGCATTAAAATCTTTTATAGCATTTTCA
>NZ_JSWE01000169.1 GCF_000815465.1 Candidatus Jidaibacter acanthamoeba
TAGATTTCAAATAGCGCCACTATGAAGGGGAGATTATATTATTATATGTACGCTGGTATTTGAGATACAGGCTTAGCTCCCGCAACTTGAGAGAGTTAATGGAAGAGAGAGGATTAAACATATGCCCAAGTACAATATACAGGTGGGTACAGCATTATGGTCCTGAAATACAAAAGAAAAATTACTAATTATTTTATACGAATTATTTGCTTATAACTCCTTTATACTATGCACTACAGCTGATTTTTTATATCGAACTCAGGTTGCTTTCAACAATTTCTCTTCTTCCATATTTATACTTGTTACAATGTATATACTAAAATAACTATATTACATATATAATAAATTGTTTTTAATAAATAAAAGAATAATACTTGAAAATAATAAAAGAGCGATTTAATTAAATTAATAATGAGATTTTTTAAAAACAATATATTTAAGATATAACCTATGAAAGAGTTGAGAGACACTTTAAAAGAGAATTTTTCAAGTATAGGTGTTTGTACAGATAGCACTATTTTTAGTCAGGCTATTAGATATAAAAATATAAGGACAATAAAACATTTATTAAATAAATACAGCAATCAACAAAAGAAGGATGAAATGATTCATGCTAAAGATAACCAAGCTTTTGTTAATGCTGCTAGCTATAAATATATGGAGGTATTAAAGTTACTGATAGAACATACTCCCGATCAAGAAAAAAGAGATAAAATGATCCATGACCAAGATGATCAGGCTTTTTGTTATGCAGCTAGTAATGGCCATATGGAAGTATTAAAGTTACTACTAGAGCATACTCTTGATCAAGAAAAAAGAGATAAAATGATCCATGCTAGAAGCAACCAAGCTTTTGTTAATGCTGCTAGCAGTGGCCATATGGAAGTATTAAAGTTACTACTAGAGCATACTCTTGATCAAGAAAAAAGAGATAAAATGATCCATGCTAGAAG
>NZ_JSWE01000170.1 GCF_000815465.1 Candidatus Jidaibacter acanthamoeba
CTGCTGAAAAAATTTGTAGTTGTTGTAATAAAAAGCTTAGTTTAAAAGGTTATCACCCGCTTGTGTATAGAACTCTTTTTGGGAAGATTTCGATAAAGAGTCCCAGGTTTTATCAATGTAGCTGCAAATCAAATAAGCAAATTAGTTTTAGCCCGTTACCAAAAATATTAAAAGAACGCATTTCGCCTGAGCTTAATTATTTACAGACTAAGTGGATATCATTAATGTCATATGGGATGACATATAAAACTTTTAGACGAAGTATTTCCAATGCAGACTAATATCTCTTCTATATTTTATAAGGCTCAAAAGGTAGCAAAACGTTTAGAAAGCGAGCTGGGTGAAGAACAGCATATGTATATAGAGGGCTGTCCGCGCGATTGGGAAAAATTACCGAAACCCGATATCCCCTTAACTATAGGAATAGACGGTGGCTATATCCATGCAAGAGAAGGTAATAATAGAAAAGCCGGATGGTTTGAAGCGATAGTGGGCAAGAGCTTACAAGACGATAGAGGTACAAAGAGATTTGGGTTTGTAGTAAATTACGATACCAAACCCAAAAGAAGGCTATATGAGATGCTAAAGAAACAAGGCATGCAGATCAACCAAGAAATGACCTTTTTATCTGACGGAGGGGACGTAGTTAGAGAACTACAAATGTACTTAAGCCCTTATTCAGAGCATATATTAGATTGGTTTCATATTACTATGAGGATTACGGTCATGAAGCAAGTAGCAAAAGGCCTCTCCTTAGAAGATGTGGGGCTGAAGCTAAATGTTGGGGATGAGCTGGATAGGATTAAGTGGTGTTTATGGAGCGGCAATGTATTTAAAGCCTTGAAAAAACTTGATTTTCTAAGGTTTGATTTGGAAACATTTTATGAGAAAAAGAAGAGCAAGGAATATAAGCTTTGGAAAATGATAGAAGAATTTTATGGTTATATTGAAGCTAATGAAGCATATATCCCTGATTATGGTGCAAGGTATGCATACGGAGAATCAATATCTACGGCCTTTGTAGAATCTACAGTAAATGAAGTTATAAGTAAACGGATGGTGAAAAAACAGCAAATGAGATGGAGTAAGGAAGGAGCCCATTTAATGATCCAACTTAGAACTAAAACATTAAATCTGGAGCTAAAAGAATCTTTTGCAAATTGGTATCCGGGCATGGATGGAGAAGAGCAACCTTTACCCATTGCCGCATGACTCACCCCCAGCTTTTGAATGGTCTCCAACAAGGCCAAATGAACTAGTAAAAATTAAAATTGATGATATCGATTTTGACCAATGCCAGATTAACATCATTGTAAGCAAGGGGAAAAAAGACCGAAAAGTACCGTTTCCTAATAGTTTTAAGGAAATATTAGCAATGCAGGTTAATAATATAGCAGGGAAAAATGGAAAATACTTATTTGAATCATCATGGAAGAAACCATATACTGATCGAGCAATACGTAAGATATTGGAAAAATATACCAAATTAGCAGGAATGGAGAGGTCAATATCGCCGCACAAATTGCGACATTTTTTATTAGCCTGGCTGAAAAGACAGGGAATTGATGACGCTCTCATCCAACCATACTCTGGGCATGAAACCAGGCAAGCCCTTGAAATTTACAGAAAATCATCCATTCGGGAGGCACAAAAAGAGTACGACAATGCGATCGGGAAATTTCCCACATAAATTAATTTATTTATTCTGTGGCGGCTGGTCGAGCGATCCTTCACACTCCGCCAATATGCTCATTACACAATACTAAATACTATGTAAGCTTTAAAAGTGCAAAAATTAAAAAAATTATTATTGAGGCGTTTACTTTAGAAATTATACTTTTATTTGATTTTAACTCACATAATTAATATATATTATATATATAATAATATAAAATAAGTTGTACATTTATGTATAATAAATAATGTTTATATAATTAAAATACTGAAATTATTGCAATTATCGACAAATTTAGCTACATAATAATATTAGCTAAAATTAAATTATTTAGGTATAAAATTTAATCAGTTTATCTAGAGAGTAACAAAAATGAGAAATATAAATTATCTTCCATCAAGATTATCAGTGAATAATATAGGATACCAACCTTGGAGATACTTATATAAGCAAGAACTGAATAGAAGTGCTATATTTTCTTGGAGTTTTTATAAGGGGACATATTCTAATCCAAATACTCCTGTACTAGTAACTCATAGTTATAATATTCCTACTTTATCCTTATCATCAAAAAGAATACCAAAAAGAATGTATAGCAAGTCTAGTGAGCATGAAAATTTGACAGTAGAACAAAAAAAGCAGAATAGTCTAATTGAAAAAATAAATGATTTTTTATTTAGCAGAATAGCCCATAATATACAATGGGGATTTGGGTTGTTTTCAACTGGCATAGGTTTGGTTTCTTTATATCAAATATATAATATTCGAAGAGAAGCAGAGGCTGAAAGGAAATTAGAACAAAAAGCAAGTATTATACCTGCAATAAATAATGAACCTAAATATGTTAAGAGAGAAGCAGTAATAGATACATTAGAAGAAAAATTTCTACAAGAAGGAGTTAATAACTCAATTAATATTATCACGTTACAAGGTGCGCCAGGTAGTGGAAAAACAGAAATTATAGCTCAATATGTCAATGATTATTGTAAAAAATTAAAGTTGCAAAATCATAAAGCAAAAGTAACTGTTAAAATTTTTGATGCCAATAAAATTCAAGACCAATATAAGGAATTTGCCAAAACACTTGGAATTAAAGAAGAAGAAAATGATACTACAACGACTAAAGAAGTAAGAATTAATATTAAAGCAATTGAAAAAGTTAATGCTGAATTAGCATTAAGAAGAAATTTTTTGGTAATTTTTGAAAATGTTGTAAACTATGCGCTAATTGAACAATACATTCCGTCCCGTATATATGAGCAAAGATTGTATAATGATAACGAAGTTGGGTATGATGATATAATGGGATATTATTCTAGAAAAAGAAACTCCAAAGAGGAAGAATACAAGATAAATGGACAAGTTATAATAACTTCATCTGAAGAATTAAAACATCCTAAACTTAGACCTATACTAAATATTAACTTAAATGCAGAAAATTTTAGGTTAACCAAGAATGAGGTAAATATGTTAATAGATAGTATTATTGGCAAAACACACCCTCTTTATGGAAAACACCGAGAACAAAAAAATGATTTAGCTGAGAAATTAGGATACTTTCCATTATGTATAAAAAGAGCAGCATTATATTTAAAAATGGAATCAGGAAAAGACACCTTCCTTGAAATAGAAAATTTTATAAAAAAATTATATGATACATTGCATTCAACAAATCCACATTTAAAACTCTCAGAGCAAAATACCAAAGAAACAATAGAGACACTAATCTCACAGCAAAATGCTATAGAGATAATAAATAATGGGATAAGTGCTCTTTTTTTTGAAAAATTGCATAGCAAAGAAGGAGAGGTTGAAAAATTATGTTTTAAAATAATGGCCTATATAATGTTATCTAGTAGACAAAAAGATTTTGATAAACATAAACTGAAATTTTTAACCTCTAATACAAGAGGTTTAATTGAAGCACTTGAACTTCTAACTGAGTATGGAGTGATTGAGGAAAAGAATAACGGTTTTTATATGCATGATATCATGCGACGTGATAATAGAAGGAAACAAGATGAATATAATAAAGAATTTGCTGAAGCTTTCAATACTATAGAACAAGAATCAGAGTGGTTGGGACTTGACTCTAAAAGTCCTCTCTATTTTTCTACTAGAGTTAAATGTGCGGCATATTATATAGTAAATGGCCAACATGAAAGATCTGAAGAAATGACGCGAAAAAATTTAGAAGAACTTCATAAATTAATAAATATAAATAAAGAAAGTAAAGACTTAGAATCAATATGTAAAGCACTAGCAGCAATAAATAATCAGTATCCTACCATATACGCTCAAACATTATATTATTTTGGAAGAACTAAATTTTATAAAAAAGAGGAATTTGAAGAGAACATATATAATGAAGCTTTAGAGAAGGCTGTTGAAGTTAGAGACATTATTGAAAAAGATAAAAATAACTTATATGATGATTATTATAATGATGATATCCCGCGCAAATTGGATACTACCATATTTAAACGTAGTGGTCGTCTGCAAATATTTTCTCGGCGGCACGATATGGAATCTTTAAAAATTGCTAAAAAAGGATTTAAAGAACTTATTAATGAAGAAGTTAAGTTGCTAGATAATGAGAAAGATAGTTTTAATAAGTCAACCTGCCTAAAAGAATTAAATTATGTATATTTAAGAATGTCTGGTTTAGATAAGTCTAGAGGAAGGGCGCATTATTATGAAAAAATTTATGATAATATTGGTGCTATAGAAAATCAAGAAGAACAAGTAAAGCAGTATATTGTTATAGCAAATAAAATATTTGAAGACTTGAAAAATAAGCAGGATAATAATATTGATTTAAAGTGGGTAGAAAAATTTCTTATAAATGCTTTAACATATTTACGTGTAAATAAATATGTTGTCTTACAATCAGAAGCAAATCTGGGACTTGCAGAATTATATAGATATAAGAGGTCTAACGGAGATTGTTTTAAGTTTGCTAAAAATTCAAATGATTTATTCAAGGAAATAGGTGAGAGTATAATCTCTGATGAAACTAGAAATAAATATTTGGACAAATCATGGGCTTTAATGGAAGAATGTAAACGAAAAGATGAAAGAAAAGAAGTAAGCATAACTAGGTGAGCTTTATGAAAGAAGAAATGGGTTTATATAATAAGACACTGACAAGAAGTGGCTTTGGGGATAACATAAAAAAAAGAAAAATTGTAAAAAGCCTTATCACTGCTTTTGAAGTTAACGATCAATTAACCCAAATAAAATTATTCAAATCTCTAGGGAATATTTATTTAAAAAAAAATGATTTTTTAACCGCTAATGTATTTTACAATTTTTCACTTTCAATATGTAATAATTCTAAAAAAAAAATCTTTTAATATTAATAGATTATTTAAAAAATAGTTTAGAAGAAAAGATAAAGCTTACTGAAAGAAAATTTATAGAATCTATTTTGCCTTTAACGCAAGTTATTAATATTTCACAAAGTAACTATACGTTTAAGGAAACGTTGTCAAATATACGTAATCAAGCTAGAAGAAAACTTTCCTTACAGCAGGTTTATCTAAGTCAGCTGAAAAAGCAACAGAAGAATGATTTAGAAACAAAAGAAGAAATTGAACAAATATTGGGTAGTAAAAGGTTATTAACTCAACAAATATATCAAGACATAAATACTCAAATAAAAATATTATTAATAAATTTAATTGAAGAAAGTAAGCAAAATTTAGGAAAGCCACCTTGTAAGTATGCTATTATGGGATTAGGTTCTTTGGCAAGGGATGAGGCGACACCTTATTCAGATATAGAATTTGCAATTCTTATAGAAGATATAACCCCGATATTAAATATAAAAAATAAGGAGTATTTTCGTATTTTAACTAAGTTATTACATTTAAAGGTACTTAATTTCGGGGAAACTACTCCAGATATTCATAATATTCCTTTTTTAAAAGGCATAAAATGTTCAATCCCTATGGGATTTTCCTTTGATGGTAGAGCTAATAAAGGATGTAAAACACCTCTTGGAAACTATCATATTTCTTATTTAGAAAATAATGAAAAATATGAATTAATCGCTACACCTAAAGAAATGGTAAGATTCCAGGAAGATTACTGGTTTAATATAGATCCACACTTACCTACCATATTAACTACTACAGTTCTTATAGACGGAGATGATTTTTTATTCAATGAATATATGATTAACTTAAAATATATTTTGGATAGACAAGTTAAAGAACCAACTTATTTTGCGCAAGTGAAGTTAAGAGAGAAAAGGGCTATTGAAGTATTACTCCAGGATATTAGCAGATTTGAACCTAACCTAGCCAAAGAAATTAAAAATGTAGGAAGAGTTTATAATATTAAATATGAGCTTTATAGATTACCAATAGTAGTATTAAGTGGACTTACCTTATATTTTAATTTAACAGCTAATAATTCATGGGATCGAATTAAAGAGGCTGTTGATCGAAAGCATATAACTATAGAAAGTGCTTCAAAGTTATTAGAAATTTTAGACCTAATAACTACCATAAGATTGGCAGCATACTTAAAATATGGACAACAAAATGAAGAATTAATTGTACAAAATTTTTCTTATTTACCTAATGACAATAGGTTTTATATTAGTTCTAAAGAATTGTATAAAATATATGCTGTCCTTTTCCCTTTAAACATTGTTATAAGAACAATGTGTAGAATTTGGATAGAAGAAAAAAAGATTTCCTCATTTACTTTAAATATCATACCCAATAACAATCTAACCAAAGGGCAAATTTGTTATAAGTTGTTATCTTACACGCAAGCAACTAAATTCTTTAAATTAGTATTAAATGAAAAGTTATTATCTACAGAAGAGATTTTAAATCTCCCAAATAATATTGTTTGTACAGCAATATACAGTAAATTAACACAAGTATATTATATGAGAGAAAAGTATAATAAAGCTGAGAAATATTGTAATTTTATATTGGGAGTAAATAAAGGAAGAATTGAGTATTCTGCGCTAATTGAAACCGCCTTAGCTTTAAACAGATTAGGTATGATATACTATTCAAAATATGAGTATAATAATGCAGTCGAAAAATTTAATGAAGCTTTGAAGATATATGAAGCTATTTATAATAAACAAAATTATGGGGATACTATTGCTGTTTTAAATAATTTAGGGATAGTATTAGGAAACTTAGGAGAATATAATAAGGCTTTAAATTATTTGAACCAAGCTTTAAAAGAATGTACATCTTTATGTGGTAATAATCACTCAAAAACAGCTTTTATACTTAATAATATCGGAGAAGTCTATATTGAGCTAAAAGATTATAAGATTAGCTTTTTATATTTACAGAGAGCACTGGAAATAGGAAAAATGATCCATGGTGATAATCATCAATTTATTGCTCCAATATTTAATAATCTTGCTATAGTTTACAATTCATTGTTTGACTATAAAGCTGGGATACAAAATTTAATCAATGCTTTTGAAATACAAAAAAGGTCTTTATTTCCTTCTCATACTTATAAAATTATACTTAATAATTTAGATGTTATATCTCAAGAGTATTCATTACAGAATACTCTTTTAAATAATGATTCTATATTAGAATGCCAATCCTTGTTACAAGCTTATAATACTTTAAGAGAGGTATTTAATCCTGTTGTTTCTACGACAATTTTAAGCAAGTCTGAAGAATTAAAAAGTATAGGGATTATGTTATGTGAATTTGAAGGTAATATGAAACAATGTTCGGTTGTTTTCCCAAAATATAAGCATTTAAAAAATCAACACGACCTACCTGTAGAACAACAATATTATATTACTAAAGTAATAAATAATAAATCTTTTCAAAACGAAATACCTATTCATAAATATTGATTTTTATTCTATTCGTTGAGTAAGAGCGACCCATTGCTGAGAGGCTCTCTTCAAAGAACGTAACGTGCGAGTTTCCCCGCATTACGCTCAGGCACTGATAAGGCGGCTTACGTACCACCCAGTAACGATGCGTCATTAGTGAAAGTTACCCTCTTTCCTCTCTTTTCAAAATATGTTTTGAAATTGGGATTAAAAGGGGAGTTGTTGCTTAAATCCGAATTGAGGTGCAAGTTTTACAAATATACTTAAAGAATTAAAATAAGAAGAGTAGTTTAAAGAGTTCAAGATAAGCATACTAGTAAGCTAAAGTATGAAGAAGTAAGTCGCCATGAAGAAAAGAAATAAAGGCAGAAGAAATAGTTATAGCAAGATAAAATACAAAGTAAATAACTGGAAAGAGTATAACCAATCACTAAAGAATAGGGGGATCACTTACCGTCTGGATAAATAAGGATATAGAGGAGTTATGGTATGCTATAAATGACAATATGTGTAAACGAGGACGCTTAACTTATTATTCTGATTATGCAATTGATATGATGCTAACATTACGTATGCTACTGAAGTTGCCGCTAAGGCAGACTGAAGGATTTGTTAAGTCTATATTTGAATTTATTAACGTTAAGCTTGAAGTTCCTGAGTTTAGCAGATTATCTAAAAGAGCTAAAAGTTTGCTTAAGAGAATAAAGTTACCTCAGTTAACTGCAAATGGATACTTGGTAATAGACAGCACGGGCATTAAAGTATATGGAGAAAGTGAATGGCTTATTTTCAAGCATGGAGGTGAAGTCAAAAGAAGGATATGGAGTAAGTTACACATAGGAGTTAGTGAGGAATGATTAATACTCTCGCGCATTATGACCAACCATGTGACTGATGACCGTAAGTGCTTAGAACATTTAATAAAGCAAGCGAATCAAGAGAAGATAGCTGAGGTTTTAGCTGATGGAGGTTATGATGGTAACAACACTTA
>NZ_JSWE01000171.1 GCF_000815465.1 Candidatus Jidaibacter acanthamoeba
ATATAGCTTGCCGCAGCCTTATGCCACATTTTCACATAAATATTTATAATACCCTATTATAATCTTTGCCAGGTACACGCAAGTAATTTATAGCCTTTTCAATATATGGAGTAACAAGCCCATTCGTGTCAACATTTATGGTATAGGTTGTTTTATTTGAAATAGCATTTTCTGCATTTTATCTGGCTTGTACAAATTGCTGTGAAGTATATTTAATGTCTTAGCGTAGGATATTATCCTTTTTCTATCGTGATCCCAATTAGCTCAGAATTATTGTTATCATTAGCCGGAATAAAAACCATTAAATCTTCTATAAACATAACAAACACTCAGATTGTTTTTAATGAATTATATCACAAAAGTAGGCAAATTGCTTTTATTATTTACTGAACTCTTTAAAACCTAATTTCTGATAATAATCTAAATACTCATACTTATCATCTGAGTCTAGTTTTTGCTTAGCATCAACTAAAATACCAAGTAGAATTGCAGATTCTTTAGGATGTAAATAATCAAGGCCAGCCTTAACAATTAATCCACCCATTTGTATTTTACTATGCGCATCTTGCTTACGTTTTATCTGGCTTACTGTCTGCATAGATGATTTAAGTTTATATATACTAGCTATTAGCTTCTTTAGTGTTCTTAGGTTCTTGAATCTGCTTTTTACTGGGAAAGATAGTTGTACCTAACTTAGTAATTTTATCAATCATGTTTTGATCTTTATTCTCTAACAATTCTTTATAGAATAGAAGTAAACCTGCAATAACTTGCCGATCAATATTTAAAGAATTGGTTTTAGAAAAAACATTAAATATATCTTTAGAAATATCCTCAATAATTTTTTGCTTTTGTTTTTCTAAACTTGCTAGAGTATCTAATTTCTTCTGCTCTAATGCTGCTAACTTTTTTATACTTTCTGCCATCTATTATCCATTGTGATTATTAACCAGAACAGTGACGAAGCCTTAAGTTAGTAAAGCTCCGCCAATTTCGCCTGCAGTATTAGCATCCCTGCCTCTACCGCAGAGAGGAAAATATCATAAAACCTTCATAAATGCAAAAAGAAAATAATAAGACAAAGCAGATATAATTAATAAAATAATAGTTAAGTAATCCTTAATAACTATGCCAATTTTGCCTTTATATAAATCCTAGCGGGGGCAGGGGGGACGGCAATGAGTCCCCCAAGTAATAACCACCTTCTCTCGTATAAAAAATTAACAAAGAAAGACTTGAAGAAATATACTGCATCATTTAAGCTTTCGATCAGATAGGTTAAATGCGCAATATACGTTGTTGCACAACGTTGCTTTTAAATATTTAAGTTTGGTAAATAGAACGAGTGGCAATATATTATTTTCATGCAGGAGTTAAAGGTAGAGGAGGGAACAAATCACCTCGAGTTGTTGCTTCTGCTGCTTATAAGAGTGCAAGCAGATTAGTTGAGAAAGTATATGATAAAGAAACCGGCCAGGTTAGTGAAATAACCCATGACTATACAAATAAGAAAGGCGTAGTATTCAGCCAAATATTTTTACCTGCTAATGCTCCTTTAAGATTTAAGAATGCGGAAGTGTTATGGAATGAAGTTGTATACGTAGAAAATAGAAAAGACTCACAGTTCTGTCGTGACTTCACAATTGCATTACCGAAGGAATTTAATACCGAGCGTAATATCGAGTTAGTTAAAGAATATGTAGAGAAAGTATTTGTCGAGCGAGGCATTATAGCTCATGCGAGTATACATATGGATGATGAGAATAACCCGCATGCACATATAATGGCAACTATGCGAGATATTAAAGGTGAAGGTTTCGGAGATAAGAACAGAAAGTGGAATGAAAAAAGCGCAAAGTTATACGAAAGAGAACAGTGGGCAGAAGTTACAAATGAGCATTTAGCTAGGTATGGTTTTATAGAAAGGATTACCCATTTATCTTATAAAGATAGAGGTCTTGATATAGAACCTACAATACATGAAGGATATCACGCGAGAAAGATTGAAGAGAGGGGAGGAGTTGCTGAAGTATGTGAAGTTAACAGAGAGATTAAACTTAAGAATATTGATAAGTTCCTTAAAGATCCGATGAAGGTATTAGACGTAAAGTTTTTTAGCCAAGCAACCTTTACTGATAATGATATTGAGAAGGCAGTACATGACTTAACCGAGGGACAAAGTGATGCATATAATCAGATAATAAATAGAATATATTCTTGTTCTGAAATAGTTAAACTTGAGCAAGCTGATTTAAAAGGAAATAGCCGTTATAGCTTTAAAGATTACATCGAACAGGAAGAGTTAATGTTTAATAACGCTAAGGTATTAGCGGAAAGCAATTTTGTTAAGAAATATAAAGCTGATTACGATGATATATATCAAAAATGCAAAGGACAATACGGTGCGAATGACGAACAGTCAGCGGCAGTTGCTCATATAATCTCCTCTAATAAAAGATTAAACTTAGTAGTAGGAAGGGCCGGAACCGGAAAGACTCATAAAGTACTTAAGCCGGTTGCTGATTACTATAAGCAGGAAGGGTATAAAGTAACCGGCATAGCACTTGCAGGGATTGCAGCTGAGTCATTAAACAGTGATGTAGGAGTAGAGTCGTATACCATTCATTCTTGGTTGAATAAAACACAGATAGAACCTTTGACTAAGAATGATGTAATTATTTTAGATGAAGCAGGTATGGTGGATGTACCGCAAATGGCAAAGATAGTTGAGAAAGTAAAAAGAGCAGGAGCTAAGCTTATAGGAGCCGGAGATCATGCTCAGCTTGCTCCCGTCGGTAAAGGTGCTGCATTTAGAGGTTTAGTTGATAAGGAAGGGGCACAGTTAGTTAGCAAAGTATATAGACAAAGAGAAGGGTGGCAGCAGGAAGCAACAGAGGCATTATCCGAGTGGAACGTAGAAAAAGCTATGCGCGCTTACGCTGATGCCCAGTATATAGTATGGAGTGATAAGAAAGAAGAATCGATAGAAAGATTAGCAAGGGACTATGTAGAGAATTATGAGAAGAACGGAAGGGGGCAAATAACCACCAGCTTTAAAAATTCGGATATAAAACAACTTAATAAAGCGACCAGAGAGTTATTAATCCTTAGAGGCAATCTTGAATTTAGAAAGCATTATAACCTGGTAGGAACAGATAAGCTTGGCAAGGAAATAAGGTTTAATAAAGAGTTAGGAGTAGGGGAAGAAGTAATATTTAAAAAGACCGATTATGATAGCTATAATGTAAAGAACGGTAGTAGAGGAAAGGTAATTGAACTTAAAGATAAAAGTGTAGTAGTTAAGATCAACGGAAGAGATAGAGAAGTAGAAATTAACTTAAAAGAATACAACTCACTGGAATACGCATATGCACTAACTATACATGCAGTACAGGGACTTGGAGAAGAAAAGGTAAACGTACTGGCAAGTAGAGGATTTAATGCTAACCTTGCTTATGTAGGGCTATCAAGATTTAGGCAGTCAATGAAGATTTATGCCGATAAAGAGAACCTCAAAGATCTGCATAGCTTAACTAGTATAATGAGTAGGGATGGAGGAAGTGACCTGGTTACTGATTATAAAGGGATAAGGTCTGAAAAAGCTGATACTGTGTTTAGATACATGGGGTCTGCTGAAAAGGTAAGGAACTTAAGTGCAGAGATAAATGAGTGGTGTAGGGAAGAAGAGGTAGAATGCTTTGAGCATAAGAAGTGGGGAGAACTAATGCAAGCTGTAAGTCAAAGGGAGGAATATGCCAAGAGTATATCCGAAGACTTAAGCGGCCATAGGGTCTATATCAAACAAGCAGGATTATACCAAAACACAATCAAGATACATGCCGGCCTTAGAAAAGGAGAGCTTAGTACTTTAGAGAAGAAAGAGTATGAAGACTTTGCAAGATATGCATTACTTGTAGAAAGTAAAGATAAGGAAAGTATTAAAGAAAGGAACAGGCTTGCAGATTCTGTGCTTAGAGCAAGAGCTGAAAAGAGATACTTATATAATACTTGGGCTGAGGAGCTGGGGATTAAGACGGAAGGGTTATATAAGCATGCACTTGCTTATGCGGCTAAAGATTATAAGAGCTCGGAGTTATTTGCAAAAAGCTTTGCAAGGCTAGAGAAGTTACACTTTGGAAGTAAGCTAAGAGAAGAAGGGATAAGAGGAGAGTTATATAGCTTATATGAAGATATAAAAGCTAATAGGCAAAAGAGAGAAGCAAGTATTGCAGCTATTACTTATACTGAAGGTAAAATTACCTCAGAAGAAAAGGGAATCGCTAAGCTTACTCATGAGATAACCGATAGAGAGCTATATTTAAAAAGAGCTTACCGGGATGAAAAGATTGTCGAGAAGATTGATAAATTAGCAGAAAGAGGTAATTACTCGGTAGAATTACTAAATAAAATAGGGCAAGTAAAGGAAGGATATAAAGTAAGTGACATTATATCGCATCTTGAGATAAGGGATTTATTAAAGCGTAATATTGGACTGGCTAAAGAAGTGATAGATCAGTACCAAAGCAGCCATGATTATAGGAATGCATTATATACTAAAGAAGATACTGAGAAGAAGCTTGGGAGATTTACTCATGACTTTGATTTTAAACAAATAGAAAATGCAGTTAAAGCAGCCCAAGGCAGAAGTCAAGAATATGAAAAAGCATTATCTGTATTTACTGCCCCTACCGTATATGAATGGAGCGGATTTACTAATGAAAGAGGAGAGTTAAAGGAAGAGGCTATATTTAGAGATTTACTAGTAGAAAAATCTGCAAAAGAAATAGTAAGAGTAGAAAATGAAGCAATTAGAGGTAGTTTTTACAGAGAGCTTATAGCAATTAAGAATGACGCAGATAATAGTAGTACAGATAATAATAGCTCAGAGTTAGAAGAAGAGAAAAGCTACTCCGAGAAGATTAAGGAACAAATTAACCATAAATATACTAAAGCGGATAAGTGGATAAGTACCTATAAGACACTACTTGAAGAAGATAAAAAATATACACATAACTTAAGTTATGAGGATGTAGTCAAGCGCAAGAAGTTACAGGAGCTGATAATAGGACATAAAACCGCACTTAAGGAAGTGTTCGGGCAGTATAAGCCGCATGAAATTAGGCTTGCCGGTAAGAAGGATTTATTAGAGCTTGGGCTATATAAAGAAAGAAGCTTTAAAGCATATATAAAGGTGAGCGAGAAAGAAGAAAATGAGCTTGGCCATGAGATTCACAATTTAAATCAAGAAGCTAGGGACAAAGAGAAGAAGGCTCAGGTTAACACCACATCATTTTTGGAAAAAGGTATACATAAAGAAGATAATAAAAAGGTACAAAGCAAGAAGGAAGAGTGGAGGCAGCAATACTCTCAAGAAAGGCACAGCACTAGAGATATATATAGGAACCTCTACGACAGACTGCCGTCACTGCTTCCTGAGTTCGGCTTTAGAGCTAAAGGTAATGCTTATGTCTCAACCACTACCCAAAAAGCAGACGGATCTTTAGGGAATAAGGCAGGTAAGGTACATGTCTATGCTAATAATCCGGGAGTATTAATAGACTATACAAGAGGTAATGTCTCAATATGGGATTATGTTAAAGATAATTATATGCCAAGTGCGAGTAAAGCAGAGGTGCGAGCATATTTACTAGAAGAAGCAGGGCTCTCAGAGAAAAGTGAGAGAATAATACATAAAAGACCTCAACCAAAGGCTGTCAGTAAAGTAGTAGAGGAAAAAGCTAAAGTAGATACCAAGCTAATGGAAGCTATACTTACTTATGCTAAAGTTCAATTAGTTAAAGATAAGAACCCGGTATACGATTACCTAAGCAAAGAGAGAGGGTATAGCAAAGAAGTAATACAGAATATGGAATTAGGCTACATAGCTGATAAGAAAGATATGAGTAAGTACTTAAGAGCAAATGGGTGGCATAATAATAAAATTAAAGAAGCATATAAACTCACTCATTATATCGGACAATCGCATCAGCTTATAATACCGTTTAAGGGTAAAAACGGAGAAGTAATCGGAATTGCAGGAAGAGATTTACATTACACCGAAAGTTCAAGCTTTGGAAAGTATATGTATAGTAAAGAGCTTGAGAGAAGCAAAACCTTACTTAATATACATAACGTAAAAGGACTTAAGGAAGCTGTTATAGTAGAAGGAATGCTCGATTGTTTAAATGCACATGCAAACGGGATTAAAGGTGTACTCGCTTTAGGCGGTACAAGTTTAAATGAAGAGCAGATAAAGCTATTAGCTTTAGAAGGGATTAAGAGCATAACACTCTGTTTAGATAATGACAATGCAGGTTTAGAAGCAGGTGTTAGGATACTGGATAAGCTCAAGACTTTTGCACCTGATATAAATGTTAGATATGCTAAACTACCGGATAATATCAAAGATCCTGATCAACTGATTAAGGAATATGGTAAAGAAGCTCTAGAAAGAGTGATTGCAGATGCAGTACCGGTTAAGGGAATATCTACACTTACAGATATGAGATATGCAGAGTCATTAAGAAGTGTAATGAGTGAAGGATCTATAAGAGATACAGGAATAATTAAAGATAACCGCTTAAGCTTACCTGAAAACATAGGAGAGATGATTACCGAATACCGTACTTTACATAAATCAGTTAAACAGTATGAGGAGTGCAGTAAAGTAATAGAGGGAGCTAAAGAGGAAGATTATTTAAAAATAGGTATAGCTTATAAGCAGCAGGAACAAATAGAGCAAAGCGGTACATTAGAAAAGTATAGAGAACTTAAAGAAAAGATTACTCCAAATATCAAGGGTTTACCTAATGAGCTTAGGAATGCATATTATCATCCTGACAAAAATATAGACGAAGAAGAATATAAAGCTCAAGCAGCAGATATTAAACAAGCGCATGAATTGGCACAGAATAAGGTTGATAAAGATTTAGAGAAGTTTGAGATCTTAGATGTTCAGATTAAATACTATAAAGGTTTAGAGAGTGAAGCAGAAGTTAAGAAGAATGAGATAAGGAAAGCAAGTGGTATATGTAATAATATAGATACGGAGATTAGTAATCTTGTAAAAGAAGTAGGAGACGGAATCAAAGAATCACTTAGTGATACTACTTTAGCAGAGCGCCAACTTGAGGGCAGGGTATATGAAGCTTTAATTGAGACATTAAGTGAAGAAGGAATTAAGCTAAAAGGTACGGCAGTACTTGGGATAAAAAATAAGCTTAGAATCAAAGCACAAGAGATGCTGAATAAAACAATAGCGAACTTGAATGAAGTAGTTAAACTTAAAAAAGAACTGCACAAACAATACCAAGCTAAGGATTTATTGTCCAGAGAGCTTAACGGTATACATGCTAAGCAAAGTAAGTATGACATAGTTAAGAAACAAGAGCTGTACACAAGCTTAGATAAGACATTGGGAGAGAAGTTCGAAAGGCTAAATGAAGAATATAAAACCAGGTATATACTCGCAGGCGGAGGTAAGGATTTAGGAGCACATCTTACTGCAAGGCATCAGATACATATGAAACATGAAGGAAAAGTCTTAGTAGATAAAATCACTAATAACAAAACACAAAAGCATAATGAGTGGATCAAAGAGCCTAATATAGATAAGCTAACGAATCCTGATAAACAAAAAGATAATATAGCAGAGCAATCCTTATCCAATAGTCATAGTAGAAATAGGGATATAGGGTTAGAAATGTAATAATAGATTTTTATCTTAATTATTAATTTAGAAAATTTAATATTATATTTGTATTAAAAATATGATTACTTTGATACTTTTATGAAAAACATACAGGCAAGTAGATATGAAGGGAAATGATCACAACTGGTTTACAATACTCAAAGTTAATGAAAATGCGAATTATTATGAAATACTTGGTATTTCTCAAAGTGCTTCCCAAGAAGAAATTCGTAAAGCTTATCGTACACAAGCTCTAATATGTCATCCTGATAAAATTAAATCTAAAGATTCAGATATAAAACAAGCATGCAATGATGCATTCTTAAAAATCTCGGAAGCATATGAAACATTAACAGATAATTCAAAACGTCAAATATATGACATAAAATTAACGCAAATACCAGCTACTCAAAGTAGTAGCAGTGAACCAAGAATGAATATGAAGCATGCTAGAAACTTATATGAGGAATTGGTTCGTACAGGTATAAGTGTTGGGTATGAGATTGGGCAGGATTTGGGAGGGGTACCTGGAGCAATTTTTGGTGCTTTTGCCGGAGCAGCATTAGCTATAGCCGGAGGAGAATTATTAAAATTAGAAAGAGGTAATAAACTTGCTAATGCAGCAGCTAATAATGATCAGGAACAAATTAATACGCTTTTAGAAGAAGATATATTATTAAATGAGCAGTCAGACGAAATTAAAGGTTATAGAGGTACTGCGCTACACTGGGCAATAAAACATAATAACTTAGAATTATTTATCCGTTTAATAGAGAAAGGCGCAGATAGAGATGCTGAAGATATACACAACGACACTGCTTTTGAGTTAGCATTAAAACATCCGGGTTCGAGAATATATAAATTTATAATTGAAAATGATAGGAAGATTAATGGTAATAAAGCACAACTGGGCAAGTTCGCTTTCTTTGATGCATTATCAAATAAAGACTATAATACATGTGAATGGCTTTTAGAAAATGGAGTAAGTGTAAATACTAGATATATTGAAGGTGGTACGCCTTTACACCAGGCAGTTTTACATAAAGATTATGAAATGTGTGAATGGCTCTTAAACAAAGGCGCGAATATAAACATTCCCAATAAATATGATGAAACGCCTCTAGCATTAGCATTGGAAGACAATAACCCAAGATTACATACCTTGTTAATATCAAGAGGTGCTAATCCAAACACACAAGGTGGCCAGTATAGAAAGACTGCTTTATATTATGCAGCAATTAATAATGATAATGATACGTGTGAATGGCTCCTAAGCCATGGGGCGAATGTAAATATCCCGGATATATATGGCAATACATCTTTACAGTTAGCATTGCAATACAATAACCCAAGATTACATACCTTGTTAATATCAAGAGGTGCTAATCTAAACACACAAGGTGGCCAGTATAGAAAGACTGCTTTATATTATGCAGCAATTAATAATGATAATGATACGTGTGAATGGCTCCTAAGCCATGGGGCAAATGTAAATATCCCGGATATATATGGTAATACTATTCTACATAACTTAGTAATACAGGGCAATTATGATATGTGTGCATGGTTTTTAAATAATGGAGCAGCTGTAAATATTTCAAATAAATGTGGTGAAACGCCTTTGTCTTTAGCATTAAAATATAACAATCCAAAAATACATACATTATTAATAGAATGGGGTGCTAATGTAAACTCTGCTTTATATTATGCAGTATCTTATAATAATTCTCTAATGTGTAACTTACTCTTAAGCCAGCAGGGTGTAAATATAAATATTCAAGATAGTTATGGCAGGACACCTTTACATTGGGCAGTATCTTACAATAATAATCAAATGTGTGACTTACTCTTAAGCCAGCAGGGGCTAAATGTAAATATTCAAGATAGATACGGTAATATACCTTTACATTTAACATCCACGGCCTTAAGCCAAGGAAATATAAATCTTCAAATAATAGATGCTTTAATTAATGCAGGATCTGATGTTAATATAACTAATATCCAAGGAATGCCTGCTCTAGATCCTCAATCATGGCAACAAATACAAAATATTAGGAAATTTGAAAAATTAAATATAAATAATGGTTCTGAACGCGGATGATTTTGAGCCCTTTTATATTACATTACTATTTCTATCACTTCTAATAAATGTTAATAATTGACTTCAGAGCTTGTTCAGAGTAATTTTCGTAGTATGAAAGTAGAAGAATTAATTAAACAGCATGAGAGTAAGATACTTGAATTTAAAGAGAACTTAAATTCAAAAGCTAAGATATTAGCTACAATAATAGCTTTCTCAAATTCATCGGGTGGCAAACTTGTAATCGGTATAAATGATAAGAGCCATAATATAATAGGTATCCAAAATCCTATGCTAATGGAAGAAGCTCTAGCTAGCCTTATTAGTGATTCTATTGAGCCTCGTATTCTTCCTAATATAGATATTATTCCCTGGCGAGATACCCATATTATTATTGTTGAAGTTTATCCAGGCCCTAATCGTCCTTATTACCTTAAAAGTGTAGGTATTGAGAGTTCAACTTATGTTCGAGTTGGTTCAACTAATAGACTTGCTAGCCAAGAAATTATAAATGTCCTTAAAAGAAGTTTATCTGCTAAGACATTTGATGAAGAAATTATGTATGAATTAAACTCTGAAGTTATCAACTTCAGGGTTGCTTCAGAGCTTTTCAAACCATATAGAACCCTGAGTGAAAAGGATTATTATAATTTAGGAATTATTGCTAGAGAACAAGATAAAATATATCCCTCTATAGGAGGAATCCTTCTATTTGGTGAAGATAGACTAAAATACTTCCCAGACGCTTGGATACAAGCTGGGTGTTTTTATGGGGAAGATAAATCTCATATTGTTGATAGCCAGGAAATAAAAGACCACTTACCCATAGCGGTTGAACAAATAATAACATTCATACAAAAACACTTACTTACCAGTATAACAATTGAGGACATACGAAATAAGGAAGTATGGTCGATCCCTAAAGTTGCAATCCGTGAAGGAATAATAACTCAATTGTCCATACTGATTATTCGCTTGGCGGCAGCCCTATTAGGGTTTCTATATTCAACAACCGCATAGAAATTGAAAATCCAGGTTTACTTCCAATTGGATTAACTGTTGAAGACATCACTTCTGGTATATCTAAAGTACGTAATAGGGTAATAGCAAGAGTGTTTCAAGAGCTACATCTCATTGAAAAATGGGGAAGTGGAGTACAGAGAATGATTTCCAGTTGTGTAAATATGCTGGCTTGCCTGCCCCAAAATTTGAAGAGATTGGTACTCATTTTAGGGTGACTTTGTATAAATATCGCACTAATAAACCAATTATATTGGATAATGTAGAAAATAAAATTATAGAATTAATTCTAACCAGAGGACCACTTTCAACCAAAGAAATTGCTGATAATATAGGTTTTTCAGCTCGTAGCATACGCTCTCGTCTACTCCAGATGATTGAGAAAGGAAAAATAGTAGAAATTGCAAAAAACCCAAATGATCCAAAGAAGAAATATGATATTACTTCAATATAGTAAAAGATATAGAATGAAAGCTTTTGCAGTTAAGTGTGAACAAGAGTTTTTGCAATTAAGTATATAAAAGCAAATAGGCTATTATGCAACTAAGGAATCAGAGAATTCAATAATGAATCTGTTCAAAGCTGATTTCCAACCCTTAACCAATATTATTCAATTTTTAGCAAGTTTGTTACCTTAAAGGTAACCTTCTAATAAACCATATAATTATATACTAATACCCTGATTATGCTCGTTTTGTAACCTTATTGTGTGTGTTTTATTCTGTTCTAAAGTATTTATGGTTTTACTTATCTCTTTCCGAGGTACTATCTTAGTATTCTTAAATGCTTCTAATAAATCTTGTATACCTTGAAGGCATAAAACTCTGGCTTCAGGGGTGAATGAAAGAATATTTGTAATAACATCCAAGGGAAGGTTAGAAAAAAATTCATTATTTCCTGGGTTACGGAGTGCTTGGGAGAATGGAATAATTGTTTCCAGTGCTGTGATAATATTATCTTTATATTGTATTTTGTCATATTCAATTAAAGATTTATATTTAGCTAGTTCTGATTTCACCTGATCTAGTAAGAGTACTGCTGTATTAATAATAAACTCACCCTTTTCATCACTAATATTATAGTTTAATCTATGAGTAGTTTTTGGAGTATCTAAGAGCCGATTGCCATGAATAATAAAATTCCTTATAGGTCTAAGTTTTTGCTCATATTCCAAACCAAGTATATCAAAATTCTTAAATGCTTCGCATCCTACTATTTCTCTTATTTTATCTATCTGCTGTAAAGATTGTCCAGCATTATATTTGATGGTGTTAAGTAAAAAAATATTTTCTTGCGAAGGCTTGCTTAACTCTTGCAGTTTAGGGTAATTATCACTTATCCATTTATTAATATCTCCTTCAAAAGGCTTAATACCATACAGCGATATTGCTTCAGTAATATTATTGAGAGCTGTAATAGCAGCCTCTACTCTTTCTTGTATACTGAAAAGAGAACTAGTTAAGTATTCACCTTGTTCATCATAAAATTTACAATACAATTGTATAAAATAGGGAAAATCTTGTTTCCAGCTCGACTTTAAAATGGGATATTTTATTTCTGTTTCTTCTATCGCTTGCTTATATTGATTCCATTGTTTACGTTTTTTTGATAATATAACTTCTAATTCTTTCTTATTCTCTGAAGATAGGCAGGCGTAACCTTGAAAGAAATCTTCTAACAAAGGTTTTAAATGCTTTTTATGCATTCCGGCAAATTTCAAAACAAAATGCTGTGCTTTTGTATACGTCTCTTGTGGAGATACTATTCGCTTTGCCTCTTGATAAAGAGAACCCCAAAATTTTGTTGGATCTTGTTCTGTACTAAATGTTTTATGGTATATACTACATAATACATTAGTAAAGTATTGATACAATTTTGGCATTTCATATTCTTGAATATTTTCAAGCAAAGAAAGATCCATGCCTAACAATTCATCCACCTTTCTTTTATTTCCTGCCGAATCCTGATGTACCAGTGCATCACGAATTTTAACTAGATATTGGAATAATTGATAGTTAAACAATTTTTTTAATTTTGGTTCTAAATATTTTCCAGTACAAAGCTCACCAATTTCAATTAACCGATTAAGAAATGCATGTTGTATAACCTTGGTATCTAGAGAAGATGTAGCAAAAGGATTATTTTGGCTGCTACCTACTTTTGCATATCTACTACCTTTACTATCTTGTAGTTTTTGTAGATTATGGAGAACTAGAGGGGTATTAAAACATAAATTTAAAAGGCTATTTAATGCTTCTTGATTCATTCCCCATGTAATAAGGGCTTTACTAGCAATTAATTCAACTTTAGGACCGCCCTTGGAGGGGTTATAGCTTGAAGTTTGGGCATCTTTTATCATATGCTCAACCAATTCGAGTAATTGTGGTAAGTCATCTTTGCATATACTATTAAAAGCACGCCTAATAATATGTTGCCTTTGATCAATTTCTTTAGTAAAACGCACTACTGCAATAACCTGCTCTTTCGTACGATTTGGTGGTGCAATAAAAGAGCCTTGATAGTTTTTATATTGTAATATACCGCCAAGATGTTCAAATGTTTCCCAAGTAAATGGGTCAGGTCCTAATTTTTCTTTATAAGGATGTCTAAAATCACCGGTTATTTCCGTTAGAACGGTTAGTGATTTAATAAATAATTGTATTTGTATATCTGTAAAGAAATACATTAATTGTATTTGATCTTCTTTAGAAAGGTCATAGACAAACTTTAGTTGCTTAATATTTATAATAAAGTGAATAGCATGCTTGATAAATTCTAAGCGCTTTATGTTTAACGCTTTATCTTCTTGCACCGTAAGCCCTGCTTTGATAGGAATTTTGTCAAAAGCATCATATATTTCAAAAACTTTTTCTGCATACTCTTTTTCAAAGCCACGTTGTAATAGTTCTAGAGACACTGGATGTTTAAATAATGCTGGAAGCTGACCATCCATGCCCTCCTCAATAATTGTTATATCCTCTGCTATTTGAGGAAAGCCTATAGCCTCCAGAAGATAGTTGATAGAGTTATAAGTTGCAAAACTAAGTAAGTTACCATCGACTAATGTTTTTATATAGTTACATAAAAGGTTCCTATGCTCGATCTCAACCGGTGTAAATAATACTATAGTATTTTTCATATCACCCTACCTTATAACTTGAGTAAATTACTAATTAGACACCTTAAATAATAAAATAACATTGTCATTAAACATTTTATTAAAATTATAAAATTAATATTAAGCTATACTTTAACTTAACTAAAAATATAAATATTATTTTCTTTAAAGTGATTTGGTTAAATTTTTACCTCAAAACAACTTGTTTAATATCTTGGTGCACCCATTATTGACTCATATTTTGCCATATATATTGAAA
This sequence comes from Candidatus Jidaibacter acanthamoeba, assembly GCF_000815465.1. Classification (NCBI taxonomy): domain Bacteria; kingdom Pseudomonadati; phylum Pseudomonadota; class Alphaproteobacteria; order Rickettsiales; family Candidatus Midichloriaceae; genus Candidatus Jidaibacter; species Candidatus Jidaibacter acanthamoebae. Next base: position 14,168 of record NZ_JSWE01000171.1, read on the forward strand.
AATTTGATGATATACATTAAATTTAATCAATTAGCTTGCCCGCATAATGAAATAAGGACTCGAAGTCTACTTCAAAACCATTATTAATACTTATACCATGTATACTATCTACACCCCCATAATTATACATTGATTGTTACTTTTGGAGTAATCATAACAATGCAGAATTGGATCTATTTATACTTAAAGATAACAAGAATTTAGGGTTTGAATTTAAATATCAGGATGCTCCTAAACTTACACCCTCTATGCTTATTGTTATGCATGATTTGGAATTTGATTCCCTTACTGTAATTTATCCTGGGAATATTTCTTATGCTTTAACTAAAGATATCCATGTTATAGGCTTACAATAATACTTAGAAGGACTTAGAAAAATAACATAGGTTGCTTTATGTAGTTTATTTTCCATAATGTTAATTATCATACTTTTTTACCAACCTGTTATGCCTTCTTATTTCTATTCTTTAGCTGGCCTATAAGATTTGCTAAATTGCTTTAAATTCAGTACTGCTATAGCTCTTCTTGTGCTCGCTAGATAGCATTTGCAAATGTATTAGTAGGCACAGAAAGTGCGGTACTTAAGGCTTAAGAATAATAAATATATTTATTTATTGTATTGTTAACTATCATAAGTGTTTTTTCGTAAATTCTACTTTGAAAGTCGAAGTCTAGTTCTTTGCAACTAGCTATTAATAATGTTAGAGGTACTTCAGCATCTTGTTGTTTTATATCCATGACTTTTGTAGCAAATTCTGATAACAATATCTTAGCTTTATCAATTTCCTCAAATTCTTTATAAACTTTTATTAATAAGTAATAAGCTAAGATATAAGGTTTAACAGATATAGTACACTTTCTATCCAGCAATTCCTTTAATGGCCGGATTATAGTTAATTTATCAGAATAATTATATTCTAACTCTGGTTCATCTTCTTTAACTACATTTTGCCCTTCCAATAAATCTGCTAACTCTTTAAGCTCCTCTTTGCTATCAAAAAAATTATTGCTAATTAGAAACATTACATATTCTATTTTTAGAGATGCTTTTGGTTCTCCGCTCTTATTTATGTTTAATTTTATAATCGCTTTTGCTTCATTTAAGTGTGTTTTATATACTTCTATTCCCATTCTATCTTTATGTGCATTTATAAAGCTCAAATAAAGATACAATAATAATTGATGAATATCTCTACTAATATAACTGATTCCCCTAAGTACCTCGCAACAATTTAAACTTAAATCAGTAAAGTGCTTATTATATAATTGTACAGCATGTATTCTCAGTATATCGTTCTTACTATATTGCCGGCTTTCTGTAAGATTATAAGAACAAATTGCTTCATTATAAAGTTCCTCTGCCTTAATAAAATTATTTGATAAATACTCTTGATTTGCCCATACTATCCCACTGCGTACAAAGCATACACAATATTTTTCGTAATATGTTCGGTTTTTAAGTTTTAATCTCTCATACATTTCCTTTGCATGTTTAATATTTTTATAAGATTCTTCATATTTCCTTACGTTAAGATATAAGTTTCCTATATTATATAATAAATCTGCAATATCTTTATGATCTGGGCCATATAACTTTTTTCTTATGGTTAAACTTTCATTATAATCCTTAAATGCTTCATTATACTTGCCAAGCTTTGCTAATACTGCGCCTTTATTACTTAATATATCTGCAACAATAGAAGAATCCTCTTTATAAAGGTCTCTAGATATCCGTAAGTCTTCTTGAAAGTATTGCAACGCTTCTTTTTGTTCTTCTTTTTCTACTAATAACTTACCTCTATTATTGAGTATATCTAACATAAGAGGGTGATAGCCACAATATTTTCTCTGGATCATTTCACAACTTTGCTCATAACAATATAAAGCTTCTTTATTTTTTCCTAATTTACTAAGTATGCTACCTTTATTTACTAAAGATTGGGCAATCTCTATATTATCACCTTGGTATAACCTTTCTCTCATTTCTAATGCTTCTTGTGTAAGCACTAAAGCCTTTTGAAAATCTATCTGGTAATCATGAAATATTTTTCCTCTATTATGTAATAATATAGCAATAATAGTATGATCACCTTTGTAATGTTTTCTAAATATGCTCAAACTTCTTGAATTATTCTCTAAAGCTTCTTCATATTTGCTTATCCCGTCCAAAATGGCACTTCGAGTAAGTAAAGTAATTGCATAAGGAATCTCTTGGCCTTGATTTATATTATCACTGATAATCTCATCACATAGTTTAAGTGCTTTGTAATTCCTTCCCGTCTGATGATACAATCTAATTAAATTGTCTCTTATTATTACATTATTTTTATAATCTGTTCTTTCAAAATTATATATAGCTTCTTCATATTTCAAAAACCTCATATATATAAAACCTTGCACAGTTTCTACGTTAAAATGTATATCACTTTCAAAATAATTTTTTTCAAAAATGCTGAGATTCTCTGAACCACTAATAACCCCAGATAAAGGTACTAAAATATAGTAATATTTATATAATAATTTTATGTTTTTTAAGTGAAATATTTTCTCAGTAACTTCTTTTGGCCATTCAACAAGGTGTGAATGATATCTTGCTAATATGGAAAGGTCTTCTCTTTGGCTGCCATTATGTGAATATGTTCTGAGCCTTAATTCAGCAGCTGTACTAAGCGCTATTAGCAGTTGCTTTGTTTGGTCTAATCTTAGGTTAGAGCTACTATGCTTGGATAAAAATTTTATACCTGCCCAAATATTCTGACCAATCATACTACCTTTACACTTAACAAGAGCAGCAGCTATCCTATCAGTGAACCTATGAATTTCTTTCTTTACTTTTAGTATTTGCCCTTCCTTATCTTCGTTAACAAGCTCTTCCAGAGGATTATATTTAAGACAGTCTTGCTTTAACAAAGCAAAAGCTCTTTCTATTATTATAGCTTCAAATTTTTTTAAATTTTCATAATGCCTATTAATTAATTTATTATTGCCTAGTATCGGAGTTATATGCCATAATGCTTGCACTAAGTGTGGGTCTTCTTTCCACCATATGTCTTCTTCTTGAAATCTTGCAAACTCACTAATAGTCCCTATTAATTCGTAAGGAATACATTCTACCTTAATTTCTCCTCCATTTTCATTACTTTTAACTTTTATAAATCCTTTTTGCCTACCTAAAGGTGTTTTACAAGCATGCCAATGTGGACCATCAAAGCTAAACCCAGTGTTTGTAAAATTATCATAAAACCAATTAAATTCTGCATCACTTTCTGATACCTTAAAGTTATTTAACTCCTCTACTCCTAATAATCTAAGTGGTGATTCTCCAAAGTTTATAACTTTGATATGCATCAATACTGCTAAATTTCTAAAGTACTCTTTAACTTTTTGTTCATCCTCTTTTTCTAGCTCTTCTTCTATAAGTATACCCCATTCAAAATCCGACCAAGGCGTCATAGTACCTAATGCCATTGACCCCAAAACAAATGGAGCATATTTTACTACCCTTTTACCTCCTTTCTTTATATCGTATATTTCTGGTAACCCACCTAGCTCTTTAATACAATCTTCTAGTAATCTTTTTATTAACCCACCATTTCCTATAAAAAATTCTCTTATACCTGCATATATTTCCTCAACTCTTTCCGTTCTTATTCTTAATCCCTCCTCATCTAGCTCCTCTTCTCCTTCAACAATTCCTAAGTCTTCTATATCGTTTAGTTGTTCTATTATCCTATCTCTATGTTCCGTTAATTCTTTTTTATATTTTTCTATCTTCTTTAAACTTCTTTCACCTCTATACTCTTCAGATGTAGTTTTATCCTCCCTGGTAACTTTAATAAATTTTTCTTCAATTAACCCTATATTATTCCTTATTAATAATTGCCTTTCCTCCTTATCTATACCCTCAGACAACTTATCTACTAATTTAATTAAATAATGATATATCCCCACTGCCTTAGGATAATCTAACCTACTCTTACTTTGTGAATATATTTCCCCTAGCTTTAAAAATAACTCATATTCCTGCTCATAATATTTGCCTGTATTTATTCTATTGTTACTTAGCTGTAACCCTTCTTTTATCTTTTTTAAACTCCCTCCTATATCTCCTTTTTTATATCGCTCATTTACTCCTATTATTATACTTTGTAATTTGTTTTTTAGGTCTCTTGTATCCATAAAAATTGGATCATTGGCATTTACTATGGTGCCTGATATTATTTCTAATTCTTCTTCACTAGCCTTCGAAGGATTCTCCTCTTTTATTTCATCATTCTTTTTATCTTTACCTTTTTCTATATTTGATATTATAATTATTTGCTTTTCAGTGTGCTCAAGTTGCTGTTCTACCTCAACATTACCCCTACCTTCATTTATTATTCTTAGTAACTTATCTCTTCTAGATTTTAGAAACTTTAATCGCTCTATATAAGAGCTTTCTTTATCTTCTCTTTTATTAATTTCACTAAGCCTATCTTTACTTATAGCACGCATAGATTAAAACCATATCAAGCAATTTACTATAAGTTCTGTTTTCTAAGTAATTATCTTGCAAGCATCCATATATTATTCTTATTATAAATATTTTAATTTAAGTTGTATTACTTATATTAAGATATTGTATTACTGGATAAACTTATTGATTGAGAAAATAGCGCATATTCTTTTATTTTTCGAGAGCATAATCCTGATCCTGACTGTATATGGGTATTTCCGTCCCGCTCCTCGAGAAGGTTAAATTCTGAAATAATGTAGCACAAGCTTTCTCCCGTATAATTTATTTAATATGCTTTTAGGGTTTTTTTGGTGACAACTCAGTAAAATACTATGCTGTATAAATCTCTTAGCGTAGGATATTCTCCAAATCCCAGCGTGGGCCCTATTTGCCTTCTATCTCTTAATAGCTCTATACTTGATTCAGCCTCAATTATTTTTTTCTAATATGCTATTTGTAGGATTAGCTTTAAGTTTTTCCAATAGATCTATTTGGTAATTCTCTAAGATTTCTAACTGCTTACTATTATTATGTTCTTGAGATTGGCTTGTATTTTTCATTTTTTTTAATCCGCTTATAAAATTACTATTATTTCATTTTTTATGGTTAGCATTTATTACCAATCTCTGTATACTTTGCTAATGAACTATCTTAGTTAGTATTTAATATTTACCTTTTCAAATTAAATCTAATCAGTTAACTATTAAATTGAAGCTTCTTATATACTTGGAAAAAAACCTCATCTATCATATCTTTTCCTTGCCTTTGTCCCTGCATTTCCTATTATTCTCGCGCCTTGCTACCTCTATATTTGTATATGTTCGATTGCTAGTATCTTTTCTACTTTGTTGTTCCCTCAATTTATCTATATTTTCTGAATCAAGCTCCAATAATATTGAAGTAGATGAAGAAATGCCTCTATTTCTCTCTTTAGTAGCTATGCTGCCTGTATCATTTTGAGACACTCTTTTTCTTTTTCCTATAGTAGATTCCGGAGCCTTAAATACTTTCTCTGTATCAATTTCTTCTTGCTGTGCAACTTGACTATTATAATAAGAGTGCCTTGGAAACAAGGATCTACCCCTTTCCATTTGATAAACAATATTTTTAAATTCTATGATAAATTCAGAAAAATTGTTTAAAAGATTATCTTGCCTAATAACCTCTTCTACCTCTATTTTCATTTCTGCTTCAATCTCCATTCTTTCTTCTTCTGTTTTCCTTATATATTCCTGAAGATCCTGTATCATATCTTTTAATATTTCAGAGTCACTTCTAAAAGAGTGGTTAGATTTAACATCTTCTTTTTCGGAAGCTAGGATCGTCTTTTCATCACTAAACAGTTCTATTTTTTCTAATATAAATTTAGCAATTGCTAAATGGGTACTTTTAATAGCTGCTTCAATAAGTATTATTTTTTCTTTAGGAAGAAGACTGTTTTTTAATGTGATCAATAGTCTTTCTTGCTCGCTCACAATAGCCCTCGCTTGCTCCCTTACTTTTTCTATACTACTACAGAATAATGGATGCCCAGATGTGTAACTTCCACTTATATCAGATATTATCGTACCTCTACCTCCTAAACTACCAACTTTATGTGTAAAAAGATAGTTAGCCCAGCTGTTAGTACGAACATGTGTTTGAGTTACTTCTTTTAAGGCTGTAATATCTTCTATAAGTATTCGTTGAAATTTTTCTTTTTTAAAATCTTCACTAAATCTAATATAGTTCTTTTGTGATGTTCTTATATATCTTGCGGCTCTATCCGGAATCATTGTAATAAGAGGGTTTTTAGCACTAAATATAAATGATTCTTTACTTATACCTTCTCTTTTTTTAACTTGCTTTAAAAGCACTTTTGATTCTAAACTGCCTTCTTTAGATTTTCTATCTATAAATGACTCAGGGATAGTCTCCTCTTGGTCAGGTAATAATATATATAAGTTAGGTTCTGGATAATATACTCCTAGAGGTAAGGCTTTAGCAGTAGCTATTCTAGTAATTCTATCAAATTGACTTGCAACTTTTAAAGCTGGTACCATTTCTTTAATCTTACTATCAAAGTTTTCTGGTAATTCTATTGCCTTTGCAGGGAATTCATAGCCAGTAGTCATAACTACCGGTATTGCAGTTGAAAGTAATTTAGACTCTAAATATATCTGATCATATGATAAAAGTATTCTGTTAAAACTGATTACATCACTATCAACAATGCCAAAATAAATAGGAATGTTAGGCGCATGACTTCTAAATCTAGTAACCAATTCTTTAGTATTTTCATGATTTTTTAAACGCTCTCTTAAAGCTTGATATGGTACTATATGTTCTACTTTATCTTCATTAATTTCTCTAAAAGTTTCTGCTTTATTTGTCCCATTTTGCTCATCATATCTTTTAAGCTGTTTATAAAAGCTTCTTACTTCTTTAAAAGAAACAATATTGTTTTTATTATCATACCATTCATACTCCCAAAATAAACCAAACCTGTTATATTCAATTGATGTATCAATAGGCACCTCCAACTCACTAAATAAACAGTGATTTCTCCTTGTACTCAAAGATCTAGGTCTATTAAGTACAAAGCTAACCGCGACTCTTTGTAGCTTTGAAGAATCTGGTTCATAAAAAGCTTTTGCAGCAAGTTTTTCTAAGAAAGGCTGTATTACATAGCTCTCCATATTATCACCTTGCTTTGATATTCTTGGCTTTATATCACCTCTTATTAAGGTACCCAGAACTGGTCCTTTTTGCTTTGGTTCATCTTTTTTTATATCTTTGAAAGTTTTGAAAGGAAGTGACTTTATATTACTTGTGTCAAATTCAAACATATGTTCTTCGTATTCACCTGAAATGTCTTCATCAGATGACTCATTTTCTAATTCTCTATCATTGCAAGGAACATAGGCTATAGTATTAATCAAATAGTTGGGTTTACGTATTTTAATTAGTTTTAATAAATCGTAATACTTTTTTTCTTTTAAAAGCGTAAACGCATCATTATTTTTACAATCTTTTATTCTTAAAGAGGCTCCGGCTAAAATAAGTTTTGTTGCAATACTTCTTTTCTCCATCATTATCGCAAGCATTAAAGCAGTTCTACCAGTTCTATGTTGTTGATCTAAATCTACCTGATTTTCAATAAGAATATCGATCATCTCTTCATACCCCTTCTCTACAGCTATCATCAGAATGGTCTTTTCATAACGATCAGAAGTATTTACATCTACTCCTGCTTCAAGAAAAATTTTTGCTATCTCAATATCTCCGTTCTCTACAACATTTGCTAAAATGCCTTGGTTTATAACATTATCAATTATATTTGCTCCATTCTTAATAAGAATATTCATCATACTAAGATGGCTTTCGTTTGCAGCTAAGGCTATACAAGTGAAACCCCAATTATTCATATAATTTACTTCGGCCCCCCCCTGAATAAGAGTCTTAACAATATTTTTAAGGTTTTTCTGTGCAGCAAGCATTAAAGCAGTATAACCAGAACTATTAACCAAATTTAAGTCTGCTTTTTTCTTAATAAGAAATTTTACAGCATTTAATTGCTCGTCTATAATAGCATGCATTAAATTAGTATAACCATCATTGTCTTGCGCATCAATTTTGCTGCCATGATCAATAAGTATTTTTACAAGGTCTTTATGGTCTTGGTATAATGCAAATAACAAAGCAGTTTTACCCCTAACGCTCTTAGTATTTACATCCGCTTCATTTTTAATAAGCAACCCTGCAATATCTGTATGCCCATGGAAAGATGCACACATTAAAGGAGTAATACCTTCATGATTTGCAACGTGTATATCTGCACCATTTTCAATAAGGATTTTTGCGATATTTATATAGCCTTTGTTTATAGCCACCATTAAAGCGGTATCACCATTAGCATTTCTAGGGTCTAAAACCTCTATTCCCTTATCAATAAGTATTTCCACTAACTTTTCATGTCCTTCAAATACTGCACACCATAAAACTGATCCACCTATTTCATTTCTTAAATCTACTCCTTCCTCAATGAACATTTTTATAAAAGCTATATTTCCTTTTTGAGCAGCAATCAATAAAGCAGATTGGTAATAATTATTCATTGCATTTATATCCGCCCCATTTTCAATCAGAATCTGTGCAATATCAATACGTTCTTTAAGTGCTGCACACATTAAAGCAGTTCTACCTTTACTATCCTGGAAATTGACGTCTGCACCTCTGTTTATAAGTAAATTAACTTCGTTGTAATTTTTAAATTCTACAGCAGTAATTAATTCCTGGTTTATTCTCAGCTGTGCTTTTTTAAGATGTTTTATTACCTCATTATTTTTTAACTTTTCAGCAATCATTAAAGGCGTATTATCATCTTTATCCCTTACATTTATTAATGCTCCCCTAGCCAAGAGCATTTGTACAATTTTGCTGTTGCCACCGAATATAGATACTATTAAAACTGTATCTTTACCAGTTTGTACATTTACATCTGCACCATTCTTAATAAGCAATTTAATGATTTTTTCATATTTTTGGTAGGCTGCTAACATTAAAGCAGTGCTACCATTCTCATCCCTTGCATTTAAATTTATTTTAATACCTTGCTCTCTAAGCTTTCTAAGAAGATTTTTTACTTCATAAAATTTTCCATTTTTTACCGCTTTTAGTAATAAATTTTCTTGCTCTTCAACTGTAGCTTTAGTATCAAGGCTATTTTTCATTTTTTACATCTGTTTAATTACTTATTTGGTATTTTACCATATGTTTTATAATTTTTAACTTTATTTACTTTAAGATTGTATGGTTCTATATTTTTTAGCCTGCTAAGAGCTTATTAGGAGATAAATCGAAAGGAATAAGAAAATAAATTTTTTACTTAATCATTCACTGGCTTATATAGGACCAGCGGGAGCATTTGAACAGAAACTTACGGTTTTAAATTCAATTTAGTTAGTATAACCGTAAATCACTGTTCATCTTCCCTATTACCAATAAAGTAAGTCCCATTTGGTAAAATGTGTTTGTATGGCAATAAAGAAATATGTGCTAATATTTCATCATTAATCTCTTCGCCGTTTTGCCGTAAGTCAGCAACTATATTTTTAATTTTGGAAGTATTCCAATATAATATAGCATTTGATACTAGGCTTAGGCAGCTAGCTTTGTTCATTATCTCTTCGTAATTATTAGTTGTAAATTCTCCCTGATTTGCAAAAAATATCCATCTAGGAAGCTTATGGCGGTACTCTCCTTTATTTAATTGTAATTGCACTTTTCTACGAAGTTGTTGGTCTGTAATATACTGTAAAATGTATTGGGTTTTAAATAATTCGGCCTAAATTAGTAAATGCCCTTGATAGCCGATCTAATGGAAAGATATTGGTAAGGCGTTGTACTATAACATGGGCCGGAGCAGTTTTTTGCTTTAATGATTGAGCAACTCTAATCATATGCTCCCACTGTTCTTCAACTATATTAATATCTGCTGTCTTATTTAACAGTGGTGTAAATATACCATAATCAACATTCTTCTCAATTCGATAAAGTTGTTGATCCTTTAAATCACGAATTCTAGGCATAAACCGATAACCCAGTAGATAACATAAAGCAAAAATAATTTCGGTATAACCATGTGTATCTGTGGTATGTTCTTGTATTTTTAGAATTGTATTATTTTCTAATAATCCATCTAAAACATATAATGCTTCCCGTGGACTACATGAAATTACTTTAGTACTGAATACTGAATATTGATCTGATATATGAGTATAAATACCGATTGCTTTTTCATAGTAACCATAATAGCGAGGATAATATGCAGATAACAGGCTATCCGCACGCATTTTAAAGCGTTGTGCATCAGAAGAAGATAGCTTGCCGGCCCCATGTATTTCTGCAAATGGTAATTGATGATGCTGATTAACAATCTCTGCACTTGCTGCTTGTATTGTTTCTTCGCTCACATAAAATTGAAAAATATGGCGTAACATGTCAACACTAACACCATCTACGCTAGAACTCATAGCTACTATACCTAAGTTGGTAGCTTGAGAAATTAATGCTGCAATTAGGGTTTTATAGAAATTACGTGGTCTAGCATTATGCTGTTGGATTGGTATAAAATGTCTTGTAAAATTAGTTTGTTGGTCAACTTCTACTAATAGTTGTTCAATCCTGATAATAGGCATTCGTGAATCAATAACTTTTTGTAGTTGTTTTACCTTATCTGGAATTTCCGCCTTATCATCACGTTTTAGGTTAAGCTTACCATTTTTAATTTCAGCAAAATTATCGGTGGTAAATTTCTTTTTTGCATTAGCTAGAGCTTGATTAAAACCTGTAACAAGCACTGTTTTTACATTTTCTGGATGTGATTGTTGTAATTCCTGATAAGCATTTTCCTTGGATTCGTGCCAATTATGTTCATTCATTATCAATTCCCAAAATGACACATATTGTTTGCTTTTAGGCAAATATAAATCTCCTGAGTGTAATGCATCTTTTATTGCTATAGCTAACCCTAGTTCCCAAGCATTACGTTGTATCTTACCATCTTTATTTTTATAACAACCGTGTAACTCCTTGGGTATAAAAGATGTTGGTAGATTACTGGGCAGGCTTTTTATTATGCCATTATCTAATTGCCTAATAATATTAATTGCATTTAATAATGGTTCGGAACCATGTTTAACAACGAATGGCAAGATGATAAATCCTGCAAAGTATTTACGCAAACTTGGGTACCTGTTTAGTAATATATCCCCTAATCCACACTCTTCGAGTTGTTTGAAAGCATGTAGATCATTGACTGAATTTAATAGCTTATTTTCACCAGCACACTGTATGATTTGTTTCTTTTGTAATGGTTGATCATCTGGCCAGGTAAAAATCATATTAGTGACACTCAGTCTTGTATCAATGGCCGACTTTTGCCGTTTTCTAAACTCTCGGTATTTTTTCTCATGAATATGTTTGCTCTCCCGCAACATTTCCTGAACAAACTGGTCATGCATCTTCACCAGATAATCCAGCAAGATTTTTCTAATTTCTACTAGGAAGCATACCATCACGGAATAGCGTTTATGTTCGTTAAACCGCTTGAGATCACGAGCATTATAGCGTATTGCTAATTTATAAAGATAATCTATTAATGGTTGCTCAAATTGCAGATTAATATTATCAATATCAATTCCTTCTAAGAGTTTATAGCGTTGTAAATAACTTTGAAGGGATGAAGTTCCCCCTTCTGAGTAGACAAGAGAGTCTATATAAGTAAATACTAACTTATAAAAGAGCAGAGGAAAGGAATGAGTAAACTGAGAAAATACAGTAAGGAATTTAAAGAAGAAGC
>NZ_JSWE01000172.1 GCF_000815465.1 Candidatus Jidaibacter acanthamoeba
ACCTAACAATATTATGTGATTACCTCAATGCCAGGCGTCATGAAGTAAAAGCATATTTAAGGGGACAATTATCCCCAAGCCGCCGGGAAGAGCTTAATAAAGAAATTCATAAATTAGGTATAATTTTATAAGAAATACTAGGCTTGCAGCTCATTCGCAAATAATCCTGGAAAATAAAATTATAGAATCACTTATTTCTGGACAAAAAATTTATAAAATCATTTAATCCTGGCCAAACTGTTTTTCTAATCGCAATTAATTCTGGACAACATTTGCTCTTGATTGCTGGAATTTGTATTTATAAAATCAAGCCGTTACACTTAGGATCAAAAGAAATCAGCTGCTATGAAAAGAAGGAAACAAGAGAGAAAAAGCAACTCTAAAAAGATAAAATACAAAATAAATAACTGGAGAGAATATAACCAATCTCTAAAGAATAGAGTGTCACTTACTGTTTGGATAAGTAAGGATATAGAGAAGTTATGGTATTTTAGTAAAGGCAGTATATGTAAACGAGGAAGGTTAACCTTTTATTCTGATTATGCAATTGAGATGATGCTAACCTTGCGTATGTTACTTAAGCTGCCGCTACGGCAAACTGAAGGATTTGTTAAGTCTATATTTGAGCTTATTAAGCTCGGGCTTGAAGTTCCTGAGTTTGAGCCGGATTATCCAAGCGAGCTAAATGTATGCTTAATAGAATAAAACTACCACCTTTAGTTGAAGAAGGGTACTTGGTAATAGATAGTACTGGTATAAAAGT
>NZ_JSWE01000173.1 GCF_000815465.1 Candidatus Jidaibacter acanthamoeba
GAATAGCAGATAAGTATGATGTGCACATAGCGCAGAAGATGAGTGGTAATGTATCCATCAGGGAGATATTTAGATACACTTAGCCTTCGGAAGAGGAAGTGCATAATTACTCTGAGATGTTGTTCGGTAAATGTTAATATTACTTATATTTATTAGAAACATTATCTTAAAGAAACAGCCTATACAAAAACTATATATAAAACCATAGGTTAATTTCAAATATATAATTAAAGGTAAAGAATAAACTTTTAGTATTAGTAAAAGAGTGGTTGCTTGTTTAAAAGCTATAAAACAGTGTTTTAAATTATATATTTAACTACTTTTTATAAAAATGAAAGCTGAAGATTTATTAGGTTCACAAAACAGATATACACATACCACTGATGAGCAGAAAGGAGGAAGAGAAAGAGCGGTTGACTACATAATTTCTGACGATCGAGACAGCTCACTACAAGCAGCTGAGCAATTAATAATAAATTCAATTAAAAATTACTACCAGGCTAATTATAAGCTAAAACTCTTTTGGGAAGAGAGAAAATATGACATTTCAAATAGTTTTATAAACTTAGTAATCATAGAACAAGAAGAAGCTAAACAGAAAGAACAGGGGCTGAGAGGGAAAGAAAAAAGAGGTAAGGGATAAAAATGCGATAAAGTAGCAAAGGACTATGCACCTTCAGCCTCACACCAACTAAAGCTACTATTAGAATCCAAAGGGAAGGGAAGGGAAGGGAAGGAAAGAACAAAATAACCATTTTTATTTAGAAACAATAATATTAAGAGGAAGAAATGAGAAGAAGAGAAGAAGGAAATAAAGCAGATAGGAATACCCGAACTCAACAGGAAAGTACTATAAATAAGGCTAAGAAAGAGATTAAAGAAATAAGGAAACAAATAGAGGTAATAAGAATAGTTAGTAAGATATGGAGTAACAACCGATTAAGTGCTGAAGAAAGGGATTTGATAATTGAAGAATTTGCCAAGCGTAATGAATTAAATAAAAAAGAGATAAGTATAGAGGCTTTAAAAGCAAGAGTAAGAGATAACTACTTTGCAATATTAATAGAAAGCTATGAAGAAATAATAAGAAATTGTGAAGCCGCCAGAAACTTAAGCACATTAAATACTTTAAATAATGAAGATAAGGAAGAAATAAAGGAGGCATTACCTGAGGCTGTGAACGGTATTTTAGGTATCAAAGAGAGAAGGTTTAATATTGATTTAGAGGCAAGGGATAAAGAAGAAAGAGAATATATTGTAAGAAAATATATAAAGGATGTTACCCATATACTTAACCGGCATGGCTATTTGTTTGAAGAGAATAAAAAGAAAATAGATCTTCAAAGAATAGATTTAATAGGACTTAATTTAAGCGGATTAGATTTAAGTTTTGTAGGGTTTGGACGTAACAGTTTAGAAGGAGTTGATTTTACAGATAGTAAGATATCTGTTGAGCAGTTAATAAATGTAAAAACGCTTAAAGACATAATTATAGAGTCAATATTACAAGAAGAGATTGTAGGTATAAGGCATAAGTTATGTATAGAATCAATTGATTTTAATATAAAGAAAATAAAAGAAGCAAAGGAAGCGATAGATTATTTGGAATATTTATATTGTTTAAGTTGTAGTCCAAGTGATTTTGAAGGTTTAGAAGTATTAAGTGTTATAGAAGGTAAGCTAAGAAGGCTGAATGATAATGAGCTACAATACATAGCTCTACTTGCAATGGCCAGTAACCAAATCAATTTATTATTGAGTGAGCATGAACTTAGTTTTGATAAAGTTAGCTATAACAGGGATTTAATAAGTACTAAATCACGTGAAGAAATTATAGGCATACTTAATGTAATGCTTAAAGAACGAGAATATAGCTTAGCAGAGGATGTAATAAGCTTTATAATATTTAATAAATTATATCACTTGTATAACACTATAACTGATATGTCACAATTTATCTCAGATGTGGAAATAGTGTTGGATGAGTTTAATAAAGAACAAAAAGAAGAAGTTATAGAGTTATTAGTAAACATTAAAAGAATAAGAAAAGAGTACTTAGCAGATGAAGAGCAGGTAAAAAGACGTAATGATATAAGGAGCATAGAGGAGCATCTGGATCATTTAAATGATGAAGCAGATATTGCCTTAGGAGCGGGGCCTACAGATAGACTGGATACAGTACTAAACATAGCTAGAGAGAGTAATCAACCAGTTGACTTAACAGAAGTAGATCTAGAACAAATAGACTTTAATAGAATAGATTTTAGCGAGTTAGAAGATACTAATTTGATAATGACGGTTGAACAAGAAAACAAACACTTAAGTGTAGAACAAAGAGAGCAAAGATATAGGAGGTTATTTGAGAGAGCAAAGAATGGAGATATAGCAGGAGTTGAAGAATCATTAAGCAAGGGATCGAATATAAACACAAGCGGAGAATATAATAAGACAGC
>NZ_JSWE01000174.1 GCF_000815465.1 Candidatus Jidaibacter acanthamoeba
CCCAAGTACAATATACAGGTGGGTACAGCATTATGGCCCTAAAATACAAAAGAAAGTTTGTTACTTTCTCAAATCTATCAATTCTTCTTGGTACCTAGATGAGACTTATGTCAAGGTCAAAGGTAAGTGGCTATACTTGTACAGAACCATTGATAGTAACAAAAATACTATTGACTTCTACCTAAGCAAAACACGTAATCACAAAGCAGCTAAATTATTTTTAACTAAATTGCTCAATAAGAAAAATACTTATGAACCAAAAAGTATCACGGTAGATGCTAATCACTCATATACTTTAGCTTTTGCTACAAAAAGAAGGTAAGTTTGGTAATACAACTATGAGAAAGAACAAATATTTAAATAACATAATTGAGCAATATCACAGACGGGTAAAATGGAAAACCAAAGATGCT
>NZ_JSWE01000175.1 GCF_000815465.1 Candidatus Jidaibacter acanthamoeba
AGCAGAGAGTTTAGGTAGCATCGGGCAAGGAAGTGAGGAAGTAATTGATGCACTAATAATAGCCCTAAAGGATAGAGCAAATTGGGTAAGGCGCAAAGCAGCAGAGAGTTTAGGTAACATCGGGCAAGGAAGTGAGAAAGTAATTGATGCACTACTCATAGCTCTAAAGGATGAAAATGAAGATGTAAGGCAAGAAGCAGCAGAGAGTTTAGGTA